>JAOTWM010000061.1 GCA_029862885.1 Gammaproteobacteria bacterium | reverse complement strand
GGTGAACGCGGCCTCAAGACATTGCTGGAGCGCTACGGACCAGCCGTTGTTTACGACCATATCAGCGGCTTTTTGGATGCCTCCGAACACGCCATGCGAGAGCGCATCAAAGACATCCCACACGGCGAATTTCACGGCGAGAAGGCGATTGATGACGACGTCGCCACGGACCGGCCGTTGACAGTGCGGGTGGCAGTAAAGGTGAGCGGCGACGGTATTACGTTCGATTTCTCGGGCAGCGACCCGGCGTCGCCGCGTTATATGAATTCAACCGACGCCTTCACCCGCTCGATGGCCGCGCTGACAATGTTCTGGATTCTCGAACATCACGAAAGCAACGAGGGCGCGCTACGGCCGTTCAAGTTTCATAATCCTCTGGGTACTTGCGTGAACGCGCCATTTCCCCACTCCACTGTGCTGGCAACCTGCAACATGGCCGAAGCCGTACAAGAGGCCGTGCAGCTGGCGTTGGCGCCGGTCCTTCCCGAAAAGATCGCAGCACCGAGCACCAAACTTTTCTTCCCCATGATCACTTATATTCATCCGGAAAAGCAGCGCTTTGACGTCAACTTGGACTTTTTCTTCCGCTGCACACCGTCAGGCGGCACCCTGGGCTATGACGGATGGGAGATGGGTGGACCGGCTCAGGAAATGGGCATGGGTCGGTGTCCCGATCCGGAAATAACCGAACTGACCCACCCGGTCCGGGTGTTGCACTTTGAGCAGGAGGTCGATACCGCCGGTGCGGGTGCTTTTAGAGGCGGCATGGGCCACGTTTACAGGGTGCAGCATTTCGCACCCAGCATAACGGCGGTGGCCTTTGGTTCGGGGACCAAAGCTCACTCCGTGCCATCAGGATTATTCGGCGGGCACGACCCAAAACCAACCCGTGTAACCATTACCCACGAAGATCGTGTGGTGGATGAACTCAAACCCAATAGTTTCTTCCGCGTGCTGCCCGACGATATCATCGAGATAAGGTCCATGGGCGGGCCGGGTTATGGTGATCCCCTGACACGCGACCCTGAAAGGGTCGGCCTCGATGTCAGGGATGGGTTCGTATCACCGCGGGCCGCACTTGACGTCTACGGTGTCGTCGTCAGCGGTGAAGGCCGCGTGGACAATGACAAGACCCGAGAACTGCGCCAAAAGCGAGAGATACGAGGTTGAACTGAGGGATATCTTTTCATGTCGGTCGCCAAACAACCGAACCCGCCGCAATCAGAATTGGCGCAAACTAATCATCTTGAGTGGTTCAAGCACAATTGGGACCGCACCGCGGTGCCAGCGATTTTCATCATCATGGTGCTGGTGTTTTACTTGCTCAATCCGAACTACCTGTCGACACTGAACATCATTAATATCCTCAATCAAGTATCTATCCTGGCCATTGTCACCGTGGGTGCGAGTGTGGTGGTGTTCGGCGGTGGTTTTGATTTATCCGCCGGGTCGGTGCTGGCCCTGTCAGCGGTGGTCGGTTCGATGGTGATTGCGGCGACCGGTTCCATAACCCTAGGCGTGATGGCGGGTACTGCCGCCGGTGCGGCAGTGGGGCTATTGAACGGTTTCGTTGTGGGTTACCTCAATGTCTCGCCGTTGATCGTAACACTGGGGAGTATGAATGTTGCGCGTGGTTTGGCCTTTATCGTGTCAGGCGGCATCGCCATTCACAACCTGCCCGCGCTGTTCAGCGATTTTGCGATAACCCGGACTTTGGGCGTCCCCAACCTGGCACTGGGTGCGCTTGTGGTTTTCGTTATCGTCCATCTGGTGCTGAAGTACACGCCGTATGGCCTGAACGTTTACGCCGCTGGCGGCAATCCGGTAGCGTCGCGGCTTTCCGGCGTCAATGTGGCCTGGACCAAATGCATGACCTACGTGATTTCCGGTGCCTGCGCCGGGCTCGCAGGCATGCTGCTTGCCGCTAGAACCAATGGCGGCGAGCCTGGCGCCGGGATCCTGTATGAACTCGAGGCCATCGCCGCGGTGGTGCTCGGCGGCGCCGCCTTGCACGGGGGGGAAGGTAGACTTTGGCGCTCAATGATGGCGATCCTGCTACTGACGGCGCTTGGCAATGGTCTCAACATTGTCGGCATCCACCACTACTGGAAGGGCGTGGTTATTGGCGGCATCCTGATCTTTGCCGCGTCATTGGATGCGGTGAAACGCCGTCATCGCTAGAAAATTAAGCTGCGCTGGCAGTCAAGCATGCGTTCTAGGGCAAGACGCCTGTTCGATCGGGAACCTATTGTGACAATCAGCGGATTCCAAGCCGCCAACACGGCCATTTGCGGCATGTCAGTTTAGAACGAAGCTTAGCGGAGGAGACCTCATGAAAAGATTGACACGATTTTCAACATACGTTACCGCGCTGATACTGGCTCTGTTCATGACTGTTGGCAGCAGCGCGTACGCCGCCGATAAAGTGGGCATTTCGCTGCCGGAGGCGCAGAACCCATTCTACGTGCTGTTGGGAAAGGCACTGACTGAGGGGCTCGCGAAACATGGCTTTGAAGCCGTGGTACTGTCGGCCAATGCCGATGTCAACGAGCAGATCTCAAATGTCAACGATCTGATCGCTGCCAGGGTCAAGCTGATCATAATGTCCCCACTCAATCTCGACGGCCCGGCTCCAGCGGTGCAGGCCGCAAACGACGCGGGTATTCCGGTGATCATGATCGCCCGCCGCCTGGATGATAAATATAAGCATCTGTGGAAAGCCTTTGTAGGTTTCAACATCGAGACCGTGGGCCGCAAGAAGGGCGATTGGTTGGTCGAGAACCGCAAACCCGGCAATGTTGCCATGCTGCTCGGCCCCGAAGGCGCCCTCTTCGCGATCGAACAGGACCGCGGCTTTCGGCAGGTCGTTGAACCGGCAAACTTCAAGGTGGTGTTCGCGCAAAACTCGAGCCAAACCCGGGAGAACGGGCTCAAGTTGGCCGAAGATGCGTTGATCAAGAATCCTGATTTGGTCGCCATTTATGCCTCCAATGACGATGTTGCCCTGGGCGCTGCACAAGCGGTCAAGGGCTCTGGTCTGCAAGGCAAGGTTGCTGTACTTGGAACTAATGGCACACCGCCGGCGGTGGCCGCGGTCTATCGTGGTGATATGGCTGCGACGATTCAGCTCGATCCCTTTGCCTGGGGTTTCCTGGGTGCCGATACAGCCGCTAAGTATCTGCAAGACCAGAAGATCGACAATTCATTCGTGGAGTTTCAGTCGGTACTTGTGGATAAAGCGAATGCTTGCGAACGGATGCCGCCGCATCTTCGCGAGGAGTTCGAGCTGCCCAAGGAGTGCCGATAGGGAATCGGCTATCCCATGCACAGTGAGGGCAGCTCTGCGCCATCGCGGTCCAGCGGAACTCGCGGCGATAGCGCGCGCGGATCTGCGCCCTACTTTACGGGCCGTGGCCTGACCAAAAGCTACGGCCCCATCGACGCGCTGAGACAGGTTGATATCGATCTCTACCGCGGCGAAGTGCATGCGCTGGTGGGCGAAAACGGCGCGGGCAAATCCACCCTGAAAAAAGTGCTGTCAGGTGAGGTCGCTCTCAATGACGGCACACTTGCGGTGGATGGTCGAAAGGTCCGGCTGTCGAGCCCCATGGACGCACGCCGTTTTGGTATCGCGGTTGTCCACCAGCATTTTCCGATGGCGGAAGCGCGAAGCGTCGCCGAGAATATTTTTCTGGGTGAATTGCCGCGGTGCGGTCCAAGTTGGCTGCCTTTAGTGGACCACGCGGCGATGTGGCGTGAGGCTAAGGCTGCCCTGGCGGCATTTTCGTTGTCACATCTCGCCGGACGCACCATCAGACAACTGTCCGTCGCCGAACGGCAGGTTGTCGCAATTGCCTCCGCCACGCGGCGCGACGCGGAGGTCATCATCTTGGATGAACCGACGTCGTCGTTGAACGCTTCGGAAGTCGAGACTCTGTTCGCCACAATGCGCAAGTTAAGAGATGACGGCGCCTGTGTCGTGTTCATATCGCACTCGATGGAAGAAGTGTTGGCTATCGCCGACCGGATCACCGTACTGCGGGACGGCAAGCGAATTGGCACCATTGGGGCGAATGACGCTGACGCCTCCACGCTGGTCCGGATGATCGTCGGGCGCGATCTGGCCAAGGGTTATCCCAAGTCGAATGTTTCGATCGGAAAATCACGGCTGACGGTCTCGGATATCGACACAGGCACCGGGCAGAGCCTGTCGTTGGCCGCCAAGACGGGGGAGTGCGTCGGCCTGCCGGCCCACTTGGGTTCAGGGGTAGATGAATTACTCAAACGCCTGTCTGGTCAAGTGCGCTCTCCAGCCGGCAGAATCGAATTGGACGGTGTGGACCTGTCGCGCGCCAAGCTGCCGAAAAGGATCAAAGCGGGATTGTGCCTGGTGCCGGGCGACGCCGCTTCCGAAGGGTTGGTCCCGCTATTGTCCATCGAAGAAAACATCCTGTTGCCCAATTCTCGCCAGTACACCGAATTTGGCATTGTCCGGCGCCGCAAAGTCCGAGCCTTGTGCCGAGATCTTATCAAGATGCTCGACATCCGACCGGCTGATCCCCGCGCAGCCGTAAACAATCTATCAGGCGGTAATCGGCAAAAGGTGGTGATCGCAAAATGGCTGGCGGCTGGCACCAGGCTGTTGATCATGGATGATCCCACCAAAGGGGTCGATGTGGGCGCGAAAATAGAAATCTATTCGGTCATCAATGCCACCTTGGAGACGGGAAGTTCGGTTGTACTGGCCTCCACCGATCTGGATGAATTGATTGGTCTGTCAGACCGAATCCTCGTCATCCGGGACGGCGCAATCGTGGGCGAGCACGCTCGGCAACGGTTTGACAAGGTCACCATACTCGAACAACTCATCGGTGCGGCCTGAACCGCCTTGAGGTCAGTTGGGGTCGTTGAAATAGCAGAACGGTTATGATGGAACGGGGTGAAGCCAAGCACACGCAAACTGTCGTAGTCACAGGCGGAACGCGCGGTATTGGACGGGCCCTTGTGGCCCGTTTCCTGGCGGATGGGGCCAATGTGGTGTTCAACTATTTGAGCTCCCGCGAACGCGCCAATGAGATCATCGCTTCCGAGAACGCTGGAGACCGCCTGATCGCCTTGCAGGCGGATGTGCGTGAACGCGAACAGGTCGATGCTTTGGTGCAGACAACCGTGGACGCCTTTGGCAGGGTTGATGCGCTGGTCAACAACGCTCACGCCCCTTACAAATCCAAATGGTTCGAAGAGGCCGATTGGGACGACTTTCAGAGAGAAATCGATCTCTTGTTGAAGGGACCCTTCAACACCATAAAGGCGGTGCTTCCCCATATGAAGGCCCAGGGCGGCGGTGTAATCGTCAATGTGGGTTCAACCATGGCGCATGCGCCGCGCCCGAGGCATTCGTTTTACTGTGCGGCCAAGAATGCGTTGATCGGATTCAATCAGTCGTTAGTTATCGAGCTTGGCAAATATGGAATTCGGTTGAATGTGGTGACACCCGGCGGTTTGAAAACCGATCACAATGCCGACTACCCCCCGGAGGCGATGAAACGCCTCGGCGATGAAACGCCGCTGCACAACCGGATTGGAACCTGCGAAGAGGTGGCTGATGCCATCATCATGATGACCCAGCACAAATCACGCTTTATCTCGGGCGCCCAGGTGCTCGTCTCGGGCGGGTTTACGGTAGCGTAGGGCCCTTCCGCCGCTGGCAGTCAATCGTGTCCGATAGCATCATTCTCTATCACTACTGGAGTTCCACCTGTTCGCAAAAGGCACGGTTCGCCCTGGAGGAGAAAGGTGTGCCATGGGCCAGTCGGCACCTTGATCTTTTCAAGTTCGAGCATTGGGAGGATGATTACGTATCGATCAACCCCGACGGCATGGTGCCGACGTTGGTGGACGGCGATACTGTCATCACCGATTCCAATATCATGCTTGAATATCTCGATGAGCGAAGTAGCGCCTCGCGGCTGAGTCCGGATTCTGCCGCTCAACGTGCCGTGATGCGCCACTGGATGAAGCTGGCGGACAGCGCGCAAAAAAGTGTGATTAAGATCGGATACAATCTCAGGATCAAACCCCGTATGGGGCATTTCAGCCATGAGCAGTTGCAGGAGATCGGCCGGCGCAATCCCAACTCGGAATTCCGCCGCAGTTGGTTCCGCAAGTTGGAGCAGGGTGTGAGCCAGGCCGAGATCGATCACAGCTATGCACAGCTCGAGCTTCTCGTAGATCGTATCGAGCAGACCGTGAGCCGCGTGCCATGGCTGGCCGGCGACACGTTCTCGCTCGCGGACATCGCGCTGTCGCCCTATCTTAAACGCATCGAGGTACTTGAGCGCCCAGAGATGCTCGATGGGAGCCGGCGGCCTCATTTGGCGAGCTGGTGGCACATGCTTCAACAACGCCCGGCCTTTGTTGAGGCCTACTCATTCCCGAATCCAAATCCGGCTGATCCGATCCCGGCCTGACCCTGTGCGAACTCGCACCGTGCCTGGCATCGATCTTGAAGGAGGTTAAGAAATGGCTTTAGTCCCCTATTTGACCAAAGACAAGATGTCGGGCAAGAACCGCGCCTTTGCCGAAAAATTCGAGCAAAAGCATGGCCGTCCGCCCTGGCTGCGTATGCTGGGTGCGCACTATCCACCATTTCTGGATGCGGTGGATGCCCTTTATCCGCATTTCATGGAGCACGGGACCATTGACCGGCAGACCAAGGAGTTGATGTTCGTCGCGAGCTCCGAAGTCCGGGCCTGCCAATGGTGCGTCGGCAGCCATTCCCGATATCTCGTGCACGAAGGCGGGATGACGCAGGAGCAGGTTGAGCGATCACGGCGGGGAGAGGACGAGACCACTTTGTCTGATCAGCAAAAGTTGCTGATTCAGTTTGCCCGGTGTGTGGCGAAAGACCCAAAGAGGATCCAGCAAAAAGACATCGACCAGCTGCGCTCCGCCAGTCTGAACGACAGTCAAATTGTCGAAGCCATCGCGGTGGTGGCGATGTCGGCTTTCACCAACACCTTCACCGACACGCTCAAGATGGCTGATGACCTGGAAATGATGGGTCTTCAGAACGAGTTTTTCTAGGCGCACTGATCGACGCGGTGAAAGGGCCGCTTGACCCACTGATATGTATGGCCCGTTTTGACCTGATTCTTGGAACGTTTGGCGCACCGTTGGTTTAGTGGCATGATATCGCTCCAGTCGACCGATTGTGAGATTGCAGCACGTGTTGAGTTGCAGGACATGACTGCGTAGGCCGTTATGCTTGATCAGTTCTCGGCGTTTCGCAACGCTGCAAGGGACGCTGTGGTTTCGGTTGAAGTATCGAGGTCGACGGATCGTCCGTTCAAGAGTTACCGAGTGAAGCAGTTCGCGCTCAAGCAGCTGAAGTTGTGCGATGTGGCGTGTGACCCGATCTGCATAGACCGTTCGAAATCGCATATCGCCCGCGATGGTGTAGATGATGTCTTATTGATGTTCCAGCTGGCAGGCGAAGTGGCCGTCGGACAAAACGATCAGCAATTCGTCGTTCGGACCGGCGACCTCGCCATCTTACAGGCCGATAGTCCCTACCATGTATCCTATCACCAACCTTGCCGGCGATTGTTCATGTCGGTGCCCCGGCAACAGTTCTTGCCGCGTCTCAACTCGGGCATCGTCCTGCCTGCCTTCCGCCAGCTGCATAAGACACCGTTGGGCAGAATAGTCTCCAGTGTGATGCTGTCGGTCGCCGCAGACGCCAATGATCTGGATGACAAGGACGGTGAGGTCATTGCCGAGAGCCTTCTCGATCTGTTGGCGAGGTTGGTTCGCGGTGATACCGGCAGCGGCCCGCCGGTGCCGGAGATGGACACCACCGAAACGGTAGACAAAGCGTTTGACATCATGGAGCGGCACTTCGCCGACTCGGAACTCACACCCACGCAAATTGCCGACGCTGTTGGAATTTCGGTACGCTACCTCCATGCCCTGGTCAGCGCCACCGGCACCACGGTGGGAAAATGGCTTTGGGAACGCCGGCTGCTGGCTTGTTACGAGGCGCTGCAAAACCCCTTGCTTCATGATAAGACCATTACCGAGATCGCGTTCGAACTGGGTTTTAGCGACGCCGCGCATTTCAGTCGCGCGTTCAAATTCCGGTTTGGACTTACGCCCAGAGACGTTCGGAAGCGATAGATGGCCGTGAATAAGTTCCCTCCAATGAGACGCTAACCGCCGGATTGGTCCAAAACCCCCTCACACGGCGGGTGCGTACTTGAGACATAGTTTACAGTTTGTACCGAGGATATGGTTTACAGTTTCGGTACGAAAGGATTGGGTGCAGGCTCAATGCGACCCAAATCCAGATCAAAGAATCCTAGCCCGGATAATTCACCAATAAGAAAGGCGAAGCCTATAGATCCCTTATAATTCAGTTTACTAGAACAGAATTGAGGGAGGCTTCACCGTGTCAAACTGTACCGTACAGAAAGCGTTATTTCCAGGGTTAAGACGTCGTCGGATTGAAGCGAATTTTTCAGGTGGTGCGATCAGCAGCGATTGGGGGGTATTACTATTAGGCCAAGTAGATCGCTGTGTGGGATTAAGTGAGGCGGTAGCGGCTGTACTGGGAGACGCCCGCCGATCGTCGAGTTGCCTTCACGATGGATTGAATTTACTGAGGCAACGGGTGTATGGATTGGCCTTGGGCTATGACGATCTGAACGATCACCAGGAGTTGCGTGAGGACTTGGCGATACAAACGGCGGTGGATTGTACCCAGGACCTAGCGAGCAGTTCGACGTTATGTCGGTGGGAGAACCGGGCGGATCGGGAGGCGGCGTGACGGATGCACTAAGTCATGGTGGAGCAATTCATCAAGTCGTTTAAGCGGACGCCGAAGAAGCTGATATTGGACTTTGATGCGACCGATGATGCGGTGCATGGCAAACAGGACGGTCGATTTTTTCATGGATACTACGACCACTACTGTTTTCTGCCCCTGTATGTATTCTGTAAGGATCAACTGTTAGTGAGTTATCTGCGCCCGAGCAAGATCGATGGGGCGAAGCATGCGTGGGCGATTTTTTCCCTGCTCGTCAAACGGTTACGAAAGGTCTGGCCCCAGGTCAAGATTATGTTTCGGGGAGATTCAGGGTTTTGTCGATGGTGGGTGCTATCGTGGTGTGAGCGTCATAGTGTAGGCTATATCGTTGGTATCCCCCAGAACGAGCGCCTCAATGCTCGCACCGCCCGGCTCCGGTGTGATGTCGAAGACTGTTTTACCCAGTTGCAAACGAAGGTGCGTTGGTTTACTGACTTTTATTATGGGGCACGCGGTTGGGATCATCCCCGGCGGGTGATTGCCAAAATCGAACACACCGACAAAGGCTCGAACCCACGCTATGTGGTAACCAATCTTGAGGGCGATCCGCAGGCGCTGTACGAGAAACTCTATTGTGCCCGCGGTGAGATGGAGAACCGCATCAAGGAACAACAGCTTGATCTGTTTGCCGACCGTACCAGTTGCCATCGGTGGTGGCCCAATCAGTTCCGCTTATTGTTATCGTCGCTGGCCTATACGCTGTTGGAAGCGATCCGGCGATTAGCCCTAGCGGGTACCGAACTCGCCCGGGCTTATGTCGGCACCATTCGCTTGAAACTACTCAACATCGGCGCGATCATCCTGCGCAATACCCGCCGCATCCGCTTCCTGTTATCGAGCAGTTATCCCCATCAGGATCTGTTCTTCCTCGTCGCGGCCAAACTCACGCCAAAATAGCACCGCTCTACTCTCCTTTAATACCGTTTAATACCGCGTTGATAAATACGCAACGGGCACCTATGCCTGAACACCTAAAATATCGCCTCACAACCCAAATCAATCCTCAAAAAGTACGCATAATCACTCTCGAACAACAAAAAATTGGCGTGCCGCTACTAATCAAATAATTTACTCCGCAAACGGGGCCAAAAGTCACCTCTTTACAACACCTCATGCAATATTGCGACTAGCGTCATGGGGCTCAACACCGCCGCTGTGTTTGTTGGCGGTCGTTACGGCGTCTGGCTCGAGAAACAGGACCAATAGGCCTGTCATGACTTCGCCGTTGACAGGATCGCCGATATCTTCGGCCAGGATATCCGCAAACACGTAAACCGCTCCATCGTAACAGCCTAGAACACAGAACCTTGGACCCGGGGATCGTGGGTTTGCGCGCTACCCTGGCAAGCATACCAACGCACCAATCTGGAACGCTCTGTCGATGAACGCCTGTTCTTTGCCGGTGAGGCCACCGTCTATGGTGGGCAAGGCACATGCCACGGGGCGTACCTGTCCGGCATCCGGGCGGCACAGGATGTTAACCGGCGCCGGGTCTCGACGCCTATCGGCGCGTTGAGTCGCTGAAATGTATGGAAACGACTGGATCAAAACTTGGGCGCTTATTAACAGTCCTTCATCGGCTCCCCCCAACGGTCGCGATGGGCGACGTCGGCGAGTTGTCGGCGTCCACCACGGCGTGCAGGCTTGACCACGCTGCTGCGTGGATAGCCAAAAGCGATCACGATACGAAAATAAAGGTTCTCTGGATAACCAAGAAGTCGTCGGGCCGTTGTCTGCTCGTAGATGCTACCCAGACAAGAGACGATCCCTAGCTCCCAGGCACGCAACTGCATATAGGCCGCCGTCTGACCGGCGTCGAAGAGGATGGTTTCAGTCTCACTCGGTGGCGGAGTAAGGATGGCGACGCTGAGGGCGGACTCCCCAACAAAATCGATGTAAGGCCCGGCGGTAGTCAATGCCTTGAGGATTCTTGGGTCGGTGATCGCGATGAAGTGCCAGGGTTGGGTGTTTCGTGCCGAAGGGGCGCGACGACCGGCATGCAGAATCGAGCGGATCACCTTTTGGGGTAAGGATTCCTCGGCATACTTTCGGACCGCTCGCTTAGTCTTAATGGCTTGATGTACGTCCAATTTTGTGCCCTCCGAATATGCAGTAGTAACGCTCACGCTTATGGCATCGACGCTGTTGCTCTCGATCAGCCATGTTAACCGACACCGGGTCTCGACGCCGATCGGCGCGCTCAGTCGCTAGAATGTATGGAAACGACTGCATCAAACTTGGACGCTTGTTAACACTCACACGGGCGTTGGCAAAAGATTTTCTAATTTTCGGTTCACAATCAGACTGAATGGAGAATGATCATGGAAATGAATGAAGTCATGCGAACCACTTTCGCGTCACGTGACTATAGCGGCGAAGAGCTGCCGGATGCGATCTTATACGATATTCTCGACACCGCCCGGTTCGCCCCAAGTGGCGGAAATCGCCAAGGCAATAAGGTCATCGTCATTCGTGATCAAGAGACCCGCGACAAGATATCGAACCTCGCCGAAACGGCAGCTAAAAGATATGCCGCGCAAGTCAAAGCCGGTGAAAGCCCGCGGAACACAATCGTGCCAACAGCAGTGACCGCGGAAGAGATGGCCAACACACCAGCACCCGCGACACTGACGCAACCCTACCGTAATGCCTCCGTTGTGCTGGTTTTTGTCGTTGATTTGAAGGTTGTGGCATCGATGGATCAGAACTTGAACCGCAACGGGGTGATCAGTGGTGGTTCAATCTATCCATTTGTTTGGAATGTGTTGTTGGCGGCACGTCAAGCCGGCTTCGGCGGTACCATCACCAACTTGCCGGCTGCGGAAGAGCCGAAGCTGCAGGCATTATTGAATATTCCATCAGACTTTGCTTTTGCAGCAGCCGTGCCACTGGGCAAGCCTGTCAAACAGTTGACCAAACTTAGAAGAAATTCGGTGGAGGAAATCGCCGTTCGGGAGAAATTCGACGGCGCTCCCTTCCGCCTCGGCTGAAGTTGAGCATAGGAAGTAAAAAACATACGTTATCTGATAGAAACCTATCAATGGTTAAGCCTGATGGGTAATTCTTGGTTCCGATTATCACTCGCCCTCGTCGGGGAATATTTCCGAGTTGTCTTTCTCAATCTGGCGGACCGAATTGACTAGCACTTGCGTCGCCATGTGTTGAGTGCGCATTGTCTTGGCTGCGGGGAATCCTTACCCCACGCACTTTCGCACTCAGCGCACAGCTTTTCGATTACGACCAGTAGATCGTCGAGTTGGGCGGGTAATTGTTCTTGTTCGTCAGTCACGGAGATGAGTTCCTGATCTGAATGGCTCAACTATAAAAGATACCCTGCCGAAGTGGGGCCTCCCAAACACCTGCCAAGTGTAGCAGTTGCCTATGCTCCTTACTCTTTTGCTGTTTTCAATTGATGCGGACGATTGATTCAGCCTGGCTCTTTGAACTTTGGCCCTTCAATTCACGAGGTGTTCTCCTATATGGTGTCTGGCGGCACGGCGGTACTGTAGGCGTCGCCGCAAAGTCCACTTATATGTACGCTGAACTTATGCGCTAAATCAACATTGAAACCGCCGAAAATTTCAACTCGGACGCCAAGTGACCGGATAATTTCGGGGGTTATTAAGTTCGTGTCAAAGGTTGCTTGTCCGGGGGACAGTGTCACTGATACCGTTTCGTACCCATTTCCATATAAGTAAAGGGGCACACCAGTATCCGTGTTGTTAAGTGCGCGTTGCATGGTGGGAATCCTGACTGCCCATACTCCAAGCGCAGGGTCATAATCCGCTTGTTGTGAAACTGAAACCTCGGGTGATGCCACGACACTCTCGAACAAAAACCGACCTAGCCCACAGTCAGGAATCTCGATATAGCGTAACAAACTATCACTACTCGCCGGCAAATTGTATGACTCTGAACTGGTTATGGGGAGTTCGAGTGGATCGACGGGTTTGGCAGCGAGTGTTGGAGTCGCTATCAACCCCAAAATGATTCCAAATATTGGTATGAGTATTTTGGCTTTTATACACATGAGTAATTCCCCACTTTTAATAATTACGCGAACATTATCTAAAGTGACGTACCGACTGTAGTTTGATCTACCTCAACTACATGGTGATGAGTTCCTCACGACGCTGAGGTAATGATGATCGGAGTACACACGACTAACTTTATGCATGATCTCCATTTTCGATGCGCGTCACAGCCTGTCTAGAACCCGCTAATTGGCCGGAAAGCGTTGCTGTGTAAGGGTTTCAGCCGATTCTCCCCAATTTAACTAACCGCCACGCCGGAGAGCCGGATGCGCGCGAATGGCATGTTGAAAAACGATGCCGATGTCGGCCAATATTATCACCCGAAGTGCTGAAGAAAAGAGTGGCTCACCCTGACCATTGACAGCTCTGTAGGTGATACGTCCACATACCACTTCTCCTGCGCGGCCCGGAAATTATTGGATTCACCACCGTTCAGCTCACTTTTGCTATGATTGATTCGGTCACCGGAAGTCGTTGCGGCCGTTGCTTGATTCTATTGTGGGGTGAATGAACGGAAACAAAAAAGGCCATCGTCGCGTTGCCATGGTAACTGGAGCCACCGGTGCCATCGGAATGGCCATTGCCCGTCAGCTTGCGGCGAGAGCCGACCACGAGGTAGTGCTTATTTGCCGGGATGCAGATAAAGCGACTCGCTGTACAGAAGAAATAGTCCAAGCGACCGGCAATCCCCGGGTCCATTTTGAACTCGTGGACCTGTCACGGCGATCGTCCATCCAGGCAATGGCGGAACGTTGGCAAGGGCCAGTCCATGTCCTCGTTAATAATGCAGCAGTCACACCGCAACATCGTCAAAGCACACCGGAGGGCATCGAACTGCAGTTCGCAACCAATGTTTTAGGATATTTCTGGATGATCGAAGCGTTTACCGAACGTCTCAGACAAGCTTCTCCGGCACGAATCGTTAACGTAGCGAGCTACTGGGCAGGCGGCCTGAATATCCATGATCTTGAGTTCAAGCGTCGGTTTTATGACAACAACGCCGTTTATCGGCAGTCCAAGCAAGCAGATAGAATGCTAACAGTTGCGTTCGCAAGGAGGCTGCAACCTTTCGGTATTACGGTCAACGCATGCCACCCTGGTGATGTCAACTCAACACTGAGTAACAATCTAGGATTCGGTGGACACGAGGCACCCAACCAAGGGGCCCGGACTCCGGTGTGGCTGGCAACACACGAATCCGTTCATCGGCACACAGGTAAATATTTCGAGCGCCAGCGTGAAGTCAACTGTCCTTTTGCAGCGGATATGGAAGGGATCGAGGATCTGTTTGCCGCCAGCGAGGTATACGGGTCCTGAACATACAAGTCGAACGTGACAAAATCGTGACGTGCCCCAGTCACAACCTGTTTTGTCGTAAAGCGGTATTGGGCACTGACGCAGTTGGCGACCGGGGTGCAGCGCGATAGCGGTAACGCCTGGTTGAGATAGTCGTAAGTCTATAGAAATCACAAATTGGCAAAGAATTAAAACTCTCCTAGAAGAAATTCAATACCGTGTCGTTGATCTGGATCACAGTACGGTCGGAAACTTCCCCATAGATTAAATAGTTGGAGGTGAAGGGCTGAGCCGAGACGGCCCGTTTCTCGGATTGCCTCTTTGTTAAGTTGTAGGGGATGCCGACCCAGGAATTGCACTGAATGTTGACCCGTCGGCGAATAGCAAACCAACGCGGTCACTAACAAGTGGTGGGTCAACCATTCAACGCAATTACCTCCAGAAATGGGTCAATCGAGCACGCAAACCAACACCGAAGACATTGAACTGCAAAATTGGAGTGTGCGTCACCCCACCGGACGATTCGATCGTCGTGATTAAGCGCAATAAGCTGATTTGGTTGCTCGTTGGCTGCTGGCTAGCGGCCGCGTTCGTACCAGTGGCGCAGGCAGATTTTGCGACTGGTATCGCCGCATATGAACAAGGCGATTACGACACCGCATTTAAGGAATTTAAAACACTCGCAGAACAAGGCAACGCCGATGGGCAGTACAAACTCGGCGTGATGTACAGCAACGGTGATGGCGTACTCCACGACGCCAAGAAAGCAGAAAAATGGATTCGCAACGCGGCGGAACACGGCAGTGCTGCTGCGCAGAACCACCTCGGCGTGATGTACCATCACGGCGAAGGCGCACACGTACGACAGGACTACAAGGAAGCGGCAAGTTGGTATCGCAAGGCGGCGGAACAAGGCAACGCGTTAGGCCAGTCCAATCTCGGTGAGATGTACAGCTACGGTTGGGGCGTACCGCAGCACTACATATTGGCGCACATGTGGCTCAACCTTGCGGCGGCTCAGGGAAATGAACGCGCTAGAAAGGAACGTGACATCGTCGCCGAAAGAATGACTCACGAGCAGATTGCCGAGGCACAAGAATTGGCGCGGGAATGGAAACCGAAAGAATAACTAACCGTGACCGACGATCTCGCCAGACAAGTCAATGAGAATGTGCTCGCGAAAGTATTGGAAAGTGTTAGGGTGTTATCTCTATACGATTCAGTGGCTTATCGAACATACAGCAACTGATTCGTAATCAGTAGGTCGGAGGTTCGAATCCTCTCACCGGCACCATTCCTGTCGAGGTCGCGTAGCTCCCACGTCGCCCCAACCAAACAAAACCGATCTTGGTGCGCCCTGGTTTTCCGGGTCGTATCTGCCCAGAATCGCCGCTACGTTCCGATTACACACACTGGCAGGATACCTTAGGAGCAACGTATGAAACATTTGACCGGTGTTTTTACCATTATTCTTTGCTTGATTGTCGGCACGGGCAACGTTTACGCACATAGTTTCACGGTGGCACTTATTGCGCCGTCGTCGGGGGCAAATATGGAAATTGGTGTGCATGTACGCGATGGCTTCTTGCGTGCCACGCGCGAGCGGGATAGTCATCCAAACGAAGAATCGGACGGTCATCTCGGTGGCCTCGATGTTTATCTGATTCCGATCGATGCGGCATTAGAACCACAGCGCGTATTGACCGTGGTGGAAATGCTGCTTCAAGCACAACAGATCGAATTTATTGCGGCGGTATCGTTTTCACGCACGGAGGAGTTACGACGAGTTGTCGCTGGGACGAAAACACTATTTATCGAGCTGGGCCAAAATTTGATGTCGAATGAAAAGCCAATCATTTCGGACTCGAACTCGAGCGTTTTTGAGAGCGAATTCCGGCGTGACTTCGGATACGAGCCGTCTCAACACGCGATGCTCGGTTACAACATTGCGAGACTTATCGATGAGGCGATACGCCGTAACGGTGAAGACCTGTCCGATGTAGAGAATCTTGGGCAGTCGCTCAAGACCGTCCAGAGTCGCTATTAGTCGGATTCTTCACGCAGGCGGACTACGATCCTAGGATTCTCTTGCTACATTCCGGGATAGCCCTAGAATTTTCCTACCGAAAATCCCGTAAGGGTAGGATCGTACTGGCTCAGTCACTGCCTGCGTCTCGCCACCAATTATTTGAGCCCGCTTCCCGCTTCCAACGCAGCCCCGATTTTACGCCACGCGTCTACCCCGCCTTGTATATGAGATACATTGAGTAAGCCCGCTTCGTGCGCAGCGCTGACCGCCATCGCCGAGCGTTCGCCGTAGGCGCAGTAGAAGACGATGCGTTTGCCGGTCGCTAGAGCCAATTCGTACAGTAATCCGCCGCGACCAAGATGTGCACCCAGTTCCGGGTAGGGGGCGTGTACTGATCCCGGAATTACGCCTTGTTTGCTGCGCTCCGTCGTGTCCCTTAAATCCACCAGCACGGTGTCCTGGCGGTTAATTAGCGCGCGCGCGTCGGCTGCGCTGACCGACCAGCCACGTTCGTCGATGTCGTCCTGGCGCAGTCCGATCGCGAGATTTGCGGGTACCGCCACATCCATCAGTTTCGGATCGGCGAGGTCGAGGTTGTGCATGATGTCGGCGTATTCGTCGGCCGATGTTACTTGCAACCGTGGATTGCAGCGCAATTCTTCATCGATCGTGCTGACGGTATCGCCTTTGTAATCGTGCGCGGGGTAGACCAATGTCTCGGCCGGAAGTCTTAGTAGCTTATTGAACAGCGAATCGTATTGCGCGATAGGGTCGCCATTTTGAAAATCGGTGCGGCCGGTACCACGAATCAATAATGTATCACCCGTAAATACGCGGTCGTTCATCAAAAAACTGTACGAGTCGTCGGTGTGGCCGGGGGTATAGATGACCTGAAGCGCCGTGCCCTCGATAGTGATGTTATCGTCCTCGGCGACACGCATTGATACGGTATCTACGGCACT
>JAOTWM010000487.1 GCA_029862885.1 Gammaproteobacteria bacterium | reverse complement strand
CAAAGCCCCTTATCAGACAGTATTAAGCGGCCGGCCGTGCGTAATGGTGACGTGAATATAATGTCTCCGAGCGCTGCAAATTGACCCGGGACGCATCATTACGCGTCCGGGTGCTGTCTAACGATTTTCCCGGCGCTGACCGCGTCCCGCGCATTCTTTTCAACCTATAACCGTTGAACGCAAATGCCTATTCCCCAGCCAAATTAGATATCATTGGTTCCAGCTTGGAAAAGAGCACCGGACGCCTTGACTAAACTACACAAAAAACAAAACAACCCTGCTGATCTGGATCTTGTGTATAAATATCACGACCAGACCAAACATCACCTGCATCAGTATGCGCGTTCATTAGGGTATATGGATTGGGCCAGCCAGCCAAATCCGTTTCGCAACTACGAAAAGACGTTAATGCTGCCACTGGACCATCCTCCAGTGACTGAAATACCGACTTATGACTCATTGTTTTCTAGACCGCCAAGACAATCGGCGCAAATAAACCGGGAATCGATAAGCCATCTATTCTACGAAAGCCTCGCCATCTCCGCATGGAAACAGGCTGGAGATAGTCGCTGGTCATTGCGGGTGAATCCTTCGAGTGGCGACTTGCATCCAACCGAAGCCTATTTTATTGCTGGGCCGATTGATGATCTTAACGACGCACCGGCGGTTTTTCACTATTCCCCATACAAACACGCATTGGAGCACCGCGTGACACTGAGAAATGAGGAATGGTGCGAAATCAGCCGAAATATGATGGCCGATTTGCTATTGGTTGCACTGACATCGATTTACTGGCGCGAGTCCTGGAAATATGGAGAACGCGCATATCGCTACTGTCACCACGATGTCGGTCACGCCATCGCAGCGGTCACCTTTGCAGCGGCAACTTTGGGTTGGCAAACTAAACTGATTCATTCCATATCGGATGATGAGTTGGCAACCTTGTTGGGTCTCCACGATCAGGAAGGGGTTGAGGCGGAACACCCAGACTGCCTGTTGGCACTTTTTCCTGCAGATAAGAAAGACTCAATGGCGGAATCTATAGAACTTCCTCCCGCAGTTATTGCGCGACTCAAGAATTGTCAATTCGCAGGCAGTCCGAATACATTAAGCAACTCTCATCACGAATGGTCGATCATAGACACCGTGGCTGCGACGTGCCGAGCCGACCGAGGGTATTCGTTGGATACACAACACAATCAAACAATAGAGAAAAAACCCAAAAACACGTTGACAAAAGACAGACTGATCTCGGCTCGAAGGATCATCCGGGGGCGCCGCAGTGCAGTTTCTATGGATGGCAGTACCAGCATTACCAAAGAGACGTTTTATACAATGATGGGCCATGTCACCCCAACATCGAAAAACAACATAACAGAAGTACTGTTTTGGCCTGCACAGATCTCTCTCGCCATCTTCGTTCATCGTGTGGAGGGCTTACCAACGGGATTGTATTTACTTGTACGCGATCCCGACCATGAACCATCGTTGCGCAAAACCTTACGGCCAGAATTTCATTGGTTGAAACCCGCAGACTGCCCGGACTCCATTCGCTTGTACCTACTCGCGGAAGTAGATGCCCGAAATACCGCGCGGGTGGTCTGTTGTCACCAGAATATTGCCGCAGATGGTGCTTTTGCACTCGGCATGCTGGCAGCGTTTGATGCCAGTCTGGAACAATATGGCACACCGTTTTATCCACGTTTGTTCTGGGAGACGGGCTTGATAGGACAAATACTTTACCTCGAAGCCGAGGCAGCTGGTATTCGATCCACGGGTATCGGGTGTTTCTTCGACGACGCCATGCATGATGTGCTTGGGATTCACGACCATAGCTGGCAGAGTTTGTATCACTTCACGGTCGGTGGCCCCGTGGAAGATCCACGCATACAGACTTTGCCCTCGTACTGGTATCTGAAGTCTCACCCATCTTAGAGCTTGTCCTCCCCATACAAATAGAATGGATCAAGATCTATATGTTCGTTTTGGACTCGACCCAAAGCCGCCGATTTGAGAACAACCCCTAATAGGCCGGAGTTGGCTATTGTGGTCATTTGGGCGCTCTGACGAATAGGCAGCAGGTTGCCCCCGCGCCGGTTATCCATAAAATCGAGCAAGAAGTTCAGACGAATCTGACTTTCTTCTCCATTTAGCATTATTAACCATTCTGCATGTATCATATTTCATCATACACACCTAACGAGGGAATAAGAGGTGGCACTATGAGCAAGATTAAACTGACGTATTTTGATATCGACGGCGGACGCGCCGAACCAATAAGGATCGCCATGTCGATTGGCGGCATTGACTTTGTAGACCATCGGATTGCTTTCTCCGAGTTCGAACAGATGCGAACAAGCACGCCATTGAATGCAGTTCCAACCCTGGAAATTAATGGCAGCGTGTATACCCAGTCAAATGCGATGAGCCGATACTTCGGGAAACAAGCCGGATTGTATCCCGAAGACTCATGGCAGGCGTTTAAATGTGATGAAGTCATGGAGGCTCTTGAAGACGTATTGCACTTCACTGTCCGAACATTTGGCCTGCAGGGTGAAGAGCTCAAAGCCGCTCGACAAAAGCTCGCTGACGAAACATTCACCAAGTATCTTAAATTTCTAAATACCCGACTTGACGCCGCGGGTGGTAAGTATTTCGCAGATGGTCGTCTTACCGTGGCCGACCTCAAGGTGTTTGTCTGGATTCGAAGTCTGAAGTCCGGTGTGTTGGACCACGTTCCTCCTGATCTGACGGACCGGGTTGCGCCGCAGCTGGTGCAGCATATGGAACGTGTTGCTGCACAACCCGGTGTAACCGCATACTATGCAGGGATTAAGGCGAGTTGATCTTAATAATTGATCTTTATGCGAATCAAGAGACTCGCATTAAGTACATGGCGAACTGTTTACCCAGACAAATACGAATTACTCCGTTATGGTCCGCTTCCACTGGGTTTACCTCAGTAATGCCGACGGTGCTTTTTACCTCCGACGAGTAATTGTTAAACGCCTGGCAGCGAACCCTGGTTGGCATCAAGTAGCAGGTGTTCGAACTTACACAGCGTATTCGTATGTTATCTCAGTCACTCTGACTCATCTACAAAAGTCCGCTTCGCCACGGTCGTCATCCGACGAATATACTGTCGTGTTGACCAACCGCATTCGCTGGTGAGACTCTCCCAGTTAGGTACTAAGAGCATCGTCCACAAAGCATCCGTGGCTCTTTTGGGCGTCCATTCCGATGCCAGGTTGCCATCTGAATGCAGTGCTTCAATTGCTGCGCGACAACCGTTACGCATAGCCAGCATGCGGTCTTTCCATGCCGCCGCTGCGGCTTCGTCAGTGTCCTGTGCCAAAAGAAGCGCCTTAGCAACCCCGTAGATTTCTGGAACGTAGGTACCCCAAAACTCGATATATAAAGCCAGGCGTTCGACGCCAGACTTTGCAGCGCGTGATCGGGTAAGCCGGCGATTCAGCTCCAAAACCTCATCCAAGTACTTGGTTGTTGCCACCAAAAGCTCCGTGCGCGAGGCGAAGTGCAAGTAGACAGCCTGGCGGGAAATTCCCGTCTCCTTGGCAATATCTGCCATACGCACACCCTGGCCACGCTGTTCTTCGAGCATACGAATCGTCGCATTGAGGATTCGCATTCTGGTTTCGATATCTGGTCTTGACATGATGTCAAGTATGCCCTAAGGTTGACACCGTGTCAATTTACACCATGTCAAGTAACGATTAGGAGAGAAAGCATGAACAGCAACACACCATCTGACGGACTCGCGCTGGTTCTCGGCGGGACCGGCAAGATCGGCCGACGCGTCGTGGAGCGGCTCGCGAGCCGTGGCGTACCGACGCGCGCCGCGTCTCGGGCCGCCGATCCAGCCTTCGACTGGGGGAACCAAAGCACCTGGGACGCAGTCCTCGATGGCGTTACCGCCGTGTACGTTAGCTATGCGCCGGACTGTAGTGGTCAACAAATTCCGGACACTTTGTTAAGGC
>JAOTWM010000486.1 GCA_029862885.1 Gammaproteobacteria bacterium | reverse complement strand
ACATAGGCCGGGTCCTTGCCGCCTAGCTCCAAACCCATGCCGATAAAACGCCCCGCCGCACTTTGCTCAACGTTACGTCCGCCGCTGACCGAGCCCGTAAACGCCACGAAGTTGACGCGATCGGACTGAATGATCGAGCGAGTGCTGTCGTGGGTCGTATGTAAATACTGAAACACGCCATCCGGTAATCCGGCGGCCGCAAAGGCCTCGGCATATCGTTCGGCGCACAACGGCGTTTGTACCGAGTGCTTCAATATCACGGCGTTACCCGCGAGCAGCGCAGGAACAATCGCGTTGACGGAGGTCAAGTAAGGATAGTTCCACGGCGCCATCACGAATACGACGCCAACCGGCTCGTGACGAATGTACCTGTTGAAGCCACTCTTGGCTTCAACACGCTCCGGCGCAAGTGCCGTTTCGGCGACTTCGCTCATATAGCGCGCCCGTTCCTCAAAACCCGCCACCTCGCCCGGCGCAGAGGCAATCGGGCGTCCCATTTGCCAGGTCAGTTCCTCGGCGATCTCGGATTTCATCGCCACAAACGCATCCGTGGCAGCATTGCAAATCCGCACACGCTCCACGATGGGTAGTCTGCTCCATGCGCGCTGGGCGGTTGCGGCCGTCTCCAGGGCATCGGCGATTTCTTTTTCAGTCGCGTAGCTTCGCTCAACGTATACCGAGCCATCGACGGGGCTAATCGTTTGAAATCGACTCATCTGTTATTCACTCTTCACGACGGTGGTACCACCTGAAATTTCTACGCGACGTCCGCGCCATTCCCGCTCGTCCAGACTTACGCAGAGGTTCCTCCTTCTCTAAGGTTTGTCGCCGCGCCGCAACCGCGCCTCAATATCATCGAGGCATGGCATTAGATCCGCGATGCTGTCTACAACATAGTGGGCTCCGCGCTGATACATCGTTGGGTAGATGCGATCCCGGTGTTTTTGTTTGACTTCCTCGGGGAAAGCATTCCATTCATCGAGCTGAACACCGACTTCGTTACCGGAAATGGCGAGGCCGATTCCCCATGCTCCGGCGTTAAGCCCTTCCTCAATCCCGGTAAGGGTGTCGTCAATTTTGACTACTGATTGTACGGGCGAGATATCGAGCTCAAGTATATTACGCAACACCATGTGCGGGAATGGACGGCCACGCTTCACATCGCCGGCACCAAATGTGGAATCCGGAATATACCCCTGTTTTTCTGCATCTGCCTGATTAATGGCAAGCATACCGGGAAGATAACCCGACGTAGAACCAATTTTGTAACCACGTTGACGGCATTGAGCAATCACGTCCAAAGTGCCCGGAATCAGTTGGGAATATTCCGACAGGCACGCCTCCTGCATCGGCACGAAATCATCGAACATGCGGCTCACGTCGTCCGCAGTCGGCTCGGTCCCGTGAGTATCGATCCAACGCCGACGCACACTCGGAATTTCACAGATCAAGCCAATATGCACCTTTTTGTGCGCGCCCATAGGGATGCGTGCTTCCTCGATGCTGATGGGCACGCCGGCCTTCTCGAATACCTGACAGAAAACCACCGCCGGAGCCATGCAACCGAAGTCCATGGTGGTGCCGGCCCAGTCGAGGATGATGCAGCGAATCGGGCCACGGTAGGTACGGGTGTAAGTGAACTCTCTTTCGTGAGTGAATAGCATTGTGATCGAGCCTATAGATTTTAGGGTTTAGAGCCTTCAGTGTTAGCTGGCGATTTTTGGGAACGGCGAAGCATAGCGATTTCAAAGCCGGTTGTGCAATGGCGTTTTACAAGGTGTGGTCGCCTTTGCTCTAAATAAATCGACAAAAATCGATATTGCTCGTCTAGCGGTATCCGAGCAAACGGGCCGGTGGATCGAATTCACCCATTATCGGGCCAAACGGCACCCGACATAACCACACGCCTCCGTGTTGCGATTATCTACTTGACAGTATATTTAACCATATGGTTAAGTATATTTGTGCGAACGCAAGACCATGAACTAAACCGGCTATTTCAGGCCCTATCCGACACCACCCGGCGCGGCATATTGATGCGAATCCGCGAGGGCGATAGGACCGTCAACGACATCGCCTCACAGTTCGATATCAGCCTGCCGGCGGTCTCCAAGCATTTGTCGATCCTCGAACGCGCCGGACTACTGACGCGGCGCAAAGAGGGCCGCAAACGCATCTGTCATGTCGAACCAAAGCAGTTGCAGAACGCTACCGAATGGCTCGAGTTTTACCAAAGTTTTTGGAGCGAGAGGCTCGAAAATCTTAGAAAAATTATCGAAAGCGATACCGACGATGCCACCCACAGGAGAAAGAAATGAGTGAACCGGAAATCAAGTTAGTAATAAATAAGGAAATCAACGCGCCCGTGGAAGCCGTGTACACGGCCTGGACCGACCCGGAGACGATGAAGAAGTGGTTTGCGCCCGGCGACAACATGACTGTACCCGAAGCCAATGTGGACCTGCGGGTCGGTGGCGCTTACTTGATTCATATGCACGACGCCGATGCCGGCAGCGATCATATTGTATCGGGTGAATACGAGGAGATCGTGCCCAACGAAAAACTGGTTTTCAATTGGATGTGGAAGGATGGGATCGATCGCACTCAGGTCACCGTCGAAATGCGCGCTCAAGGCTCCACCTCGACATTACTCACCCTGACCCATCGCGGATTCAGCCAACAGGAATTTGCCGACAAGCACAACGAAGGATGGGGCGGCTGCCTTGCCAACCTTTCGAGTCACCTTGCCTAACAACCGAGCCACGGAGCACGATATGGAACTTCACTACCACCCACTGTCCACCTATTCCCAGAAGGTTCTGATTGCGTTATTCGAGATGGGAATTGAATTTGAACCGAAAATTGTCAATATGTTCGACCCGGAACAGCGCGCGCAGTATCGAAGCCTGTATCCGATCGGCAAGGTCCCATTATTGGTATTAGACGATGGGCACCCCATTCCGGAATCCAGCATAATCGTGGAATACCTAAACAGCATCAGCGATGGTGTTCGATTGATCCCCGACGATCCGACGGAAGCCCGCAAAACGCGATTTCTGGATCGCATGTATGACCTGTATCTCAATAACAATGTCGGCGCCTTGTTTTTTGAACTCCGTAAACCTGACGCCGAGCGCAGCCAATCGGTAATCGACGGCGCCAACGAAAAGATAGCGATTATGTATAACAACATGGAAGACAATCTTTCCGGCAAACACTGGAACCGCGGTGAAATGTTTACCATGGCCGACTGCGCCGCGGGGCCACCATTGTTCTATGCACAACAAATCGCACCGTTCGATGACAAGCCCAATATAAAAGCCTTTTGGGAGCGCTTTAGCGGCCGACCCTCTTACCAACGGATAATGGCCGAAGCCAAACCCTATCTCGACGCGATGTGACCATCGGAACATTGCATTTACTTATTCGTCAACAAAAAAATGGAGAGCGATATGTCTGACTATATATTTTTTATTCGCGGCGGCGACGCCTACATGGCCGGCTTATCTGAGCAGGAGATGCAAAACCACATGCAAGAATGGACTGACTATATGGGGGGCCTCGGTGCGGCCGGGAAATTAAAAGGCGGGGCACCGCTGGGCAAAGACGGTACGGTTATGAGCGGCGGTGCTAAAGCCGCAATAGACGGTCCGCTCGGCGGCGACACGCAAGTGAACGGGTATGTCATAGTAAGCGCTGCCGACATGGCGGAAGCAAAAAAGTTAGCTAACGATTGCCCGATATTTATGGCCGACGGTTCCTTGGAAATTCGCGAGTGCTTGGATATGAGCGGTTAAACCGCAGCGATTCCTTAGAAACCTTTACCAACTTCGGCTTTAGGCTGCGCCGCGCGCTGGCCTGCATCCGTCAATGTGCCCCGCGTTGCGGATCCGCAATTGGTTCTGAGGAGGTTTCGATCGAACCGGTTTTTGGCTTCGCTGTAGGCCGATGTAATGGTCTCCTCCCTGTTTATTATTCGGCGTCGTAATGCGCCATGATGGGGATGTGTTACTTCCATCAACGAAAGAAGAAGGAGACCGAG
>JAOTWM010000485.1 GCA_029862885.1 Gammaproteobacteria bacterium | reverse complement strand
CAGAGACGCGAACCCGCCGCTGCCGACACATGCGCAGCTCTATAAGGCATTGACGGACTGGGTGGAGAAAGGGATTGTGCCGGGCCG
Source organism: Gammaproteobacteria bacterium (assembly GCA_029862885.1). Taxonomy (GTDB): domain Bacteria; phylum Pseudomonadota; class Gammaproteobacteria; order Arenicellales; family JAOTWM01; genus JAOTWM01. The sequence continues at coordinate 3,961 of JAOTWM010000485.1, read as the reverse complement.
AATCGATATCACGACGCAGCCGACACCGGAATCGCCCGCGGTGAAGTCGCGGCCTCTCTGCCCGTACCCGCAGAAGGCTACTTACAAGAGCGGAGATCCGAACCTCGCAGCGAGCTACATTTGCTCGTAGACGCCCATTCCAGTATCAATGCGCCTCGCGGCAGTCGCAGGCCGCTTTGGGTCAGTAGCAGCCCTTCAGACCAAGTATAGGCCAACGGCAGCTTCCGGAGGTAAAGCAGCCACTCCGCGACCAGATTTCGGAAGTTTCCGGCTGAACGTCCGCTTTCACCTGTAGCAGTCATTCAGAAAGCCGGAAATTCTGATTTCTGACAGGCCGCTAACGGCCAGAAGCGGACTATGACGATTTGCTAACTTGCTTCGCTTTGATTCTTGTCGCGCGGGCGCCAGTTGAAAAGCAAGCTCCACAGTGGCCCTAACACGAACCAAGGTATCACGATGCCGAACGGTATTTTGAGCCAGAGTTCGATTACCCTGGTTGATTCCTCGTCATTCACAAAGATGATCGCAGCAAACACCAAAGCCATCGTAATCGCTGCCGCGAGTACGCTCCGACTCCAAAGCATTACTTCATAGCGCAGAAGCTCTCGACCAAACGTCGGCACCTTCTCAGGTGCTTCTCCACCCGCAAATCTGTGCGCAAATCGCTGATCTACCCAGCGTATAGTTGCGGCGCCAAACGCGACCGTGAATCCAACATAGGCAGCTGCCAATCCGTGCGCAAAGGTAGCGGTTGACCCTCTCTGCAAGTCAAGCGCAGTGGCCGCCAGCAAAACGATATCCACCAGTGGCACACAGAAAAGCAACGCGGCACTGACAGCCGGCCATTTAACAAGATATCGGGCGCCCAGACCGCCCATGAGAAAAACCCAGAATCCGATCTCGCATGCAACGATCAGGCTAAGAAGGAAGGTGTCGGTCATTTCGATCGCTCCCGGCAAGCGAGGTCCGATATTCGCCAAAATCGATGTAACCCAAATACGTCCGCTTTGTGGTCAATAGCGGTCATTTTTTAGTCTAGCAGGCGAACGTCAGCTATTCCCGATAGCGGTCATTCAGTTGTCCGCTTCTGGGCACCTCTGCCAGTCAGCTTTCGGCTGCGACTTCAATCGCTTGAGAACGCGATAGAATTTCCTATCCTGATTCCTTTGACTGCCAGCGGTGCGCTTGTGGCAGTATGCTCCCGATGAATCGAGCCCCGTACCTCCGTTGCTGTCACCCGATGGGTGCTGTTGCCTGTAAAGCAGCGTGGCCGGGTACACCGCAATGAAGCAGGCACACGCCGATACCGTGCTGCAGTCCGACGCCCGCGGCGGGATTCGGGTAAGTCTCGCGGCGCTGGTACTGGCCAATCTACTGCCGCTCGGCCTGGTGGCTGCGGGCGCCTGGGATGTGGCCGAGGTCGTGTTCTTCTACTGGTTCGAAAACCTGGTCGTCGGCTTCTACAACCTGCTGCGCATCGCGACTGCCAGGCAACTCGCGATCCGCGATAAGGTCGGACTTGGATCGTTCTTCACGGTCCACTACGGCATTTTCTGCTTGGGACACATGGTGTTCCTGGTCGACGTCTTCGGCTTCCCCAGCGTGCAGCCGGGGCAGCCAGCACCAGGCGGCGGATTCGTGCTATTCGACGTGATTGCAGCCCCGGAATTACTGTTTCCTTCGCGTTTCTGGTGGCCACTGCTAGCATTGTTGGTGTCGCACGGATATTCATTTGTCACGCATTACGTGCTTGGCGGCGAGCGCCTGAAAGCGAACGAGAGCGTGCTAATGGGCCGGCCTTACGGCCGCATCGTCGTGATGCACCTCTGGCTGTTCGTAGGTGGTTTCCTGATCAAGTACTGGAACGCACCGATGGCGGGTTTGCTGGCGCTGGTGCTGCTGAAGACTGCGATCGACTCCGGTAGCCACACTTACCTGCACCGGTCGCGCAGGAAAGCAAAGGCGCGGCGTAAAAAGAAAGCCTGAACAACTAACAATAACAATCAAGAGACCCCGCCTAGTGCGGGGTTTTTTGTGGGTAAAGAAACGCAACGTGGCCCAGCGGCAGGTCATCCCTACTTCGAGTTGCTGGATGTCCGCTTTCACCCAAAGCGGTCATTCGACTAGATGATAATCAGCGATTTTGACCGGCAGCTTTCGGCCAAAACCAGCCGGTCGAAAACACCCGATCAAGGATCATCTTCTGTCGGCGTTGAGCCACTGAGATAATCCACGACATCTTTGTGGCCACCTTTCATTGCAGCGAACAGCGGTGACGGAAAAACAAGCAATTTAGCGCCCCCTTCTACGAGGACCTTAACAGCCTCAAGGTGGCCATTCTCAGCGGCAAAATACAATGCAGTGCCACCATCGCAACATTGCCACTCCGTGTTTGCGTCGTGGTCCAACAGCAGCTTCACAATGTCCGTGTGCCCGGCTTCAGCAGCGACCTGAAGCGGCGTCCCGAACTCCGAAGCCAAGTATTCGGCGTCAGTAAATGAGTCGGGCGAAAAGGTGGGAGCGTTGACCGGGGCACCTCTGGCAAGAAGCCCCTTCACCAAAACGATGTGCCCTTTGCCTGAAGCATAAGTGAGGGCCATATAGTCGAGGGCTTTTTGCTCCGCGTCGTACGTTATCGAGTCTTCGGCGATGGCCTGCCCGATGTTCAGGAAAACTACGATTACGAGAGTGGCAAGAACGCGCAATTGGTTACCTTTCTTGTATTCTCAAACTACAGCGGCGAATGGCTGGTATGGGTCACAAGCAGCCTGTCAGCATCATATCAGGCGAACGGCTGGTTTCGGAGGTAAACCGGACATTCAAATCAGGGGTAATTGAGGAAATCGAAAGCCCACGTCCGGAACGTCCGCTTTCACCGAGAGCGGACATTTAGTCAGGCATTTTTCAGCAAAATTTACCGGCAGCTAACGGCCAGAAGCGGACGCCAATAAACTCGTCCAGATACGTGACAAAATTCAACGCTGAATGGAGTGGATCGCTCCAGAGTTTTTTAGTTCCTGCAATTCGGCCAGTTCGAAAACAATAGTTTCGGGCCCATAATAGTTTTCTGCCGCCGCCTTACCGTCACGAATGTCTTTTTTAACGCTCGAGGCCAGGTTATAGATCATATTGCCGACCCGCATTTCTATTCCGCTTGGCGACACGTTTGTCACTCGCATAAGACCGTATGGATACTCGGCATCCGCTTCACTGTAGATCTCTCTGAAGTCGACGACATAGTAGTCGCTGACAGCCGGCTGCGTGATGTAGGTAGCTTCCCGCGCATCTGCCTGTTGCCCGACATACGAAAACCCTATGGCGATCAGGCCAATTATGATTAGCCCCGAAAACATAGGCAGGGTATTACCGGTCGTGAACACACCGGACTTGATTTGATCAACGAGATGCGATGGTACTTCGTCACCCACAAGGGTTCGTTTGCAGTGTGTGCACTCCATGCCAACTTTTCTTGACGTCAGGAACGTCGGAATCCAATAAAGATGGAAGTAATTCAAAATCCCGAAGGAAGCGTGTTGGCTATTCTCACAGCTCGGACATTGAACGCCCTGCACCGCTTCGCCGGTGACGACCTTTCCTTTTGAACCAAAGAAAATCATTGCATACCTCCCATTCCGATATGTCTGCCTGGGAAGAATAGAAAGTAACGGAAACCTATTCACGATGAGATCTGGCGAGTTGTGACGCATGTCTCACTGGTCGCAGCAAAAAGGTGATGATCGGCACGCAGGGCCGCTCTGGGTCAGTAGCGGCACTTCTGGACAAGTTTATCTCAATGTCGCCTTTCGGGCGCAAAGCGAAAGTTGGGCGTTGCCACAGACGTCTCAGTCGTTAACGCAGCAAAACAGGCTCGGAGAGTCCAGTCAGAAACGTTCGGAGCCCTCCAATATAGGCATCCTCATCCCGGAGGAACGCGTCGTTATGGGTGCCGCGAATCGCCAGT
>JAOTWM010000484.1 GCA_029862885.1 Gammaproteobacteria bacterium | reverse complement strand
ATCGTCGACTGGCCGGGTTGCAAAGCAAACAGCGAACTACTGGGCGACTGGAATCGGCAAAATGTCGACGTCTACCGCATCGGCGATTGTGTGGCGCCACTCACTGTAGAGAATGCGATGAGTGAAGCTTTGATGGTCGCTAACAAAATTTAGGACGGTGTCCCCGATATACACCGATATATTTCCAACTACCAATCCAACACCGCCTCGATACAATCGATTTTTTCCCGCAATTCGCGAGTGAAGGCGTCGACCCGGGGCTTTCGCCCGTCCGCGTCGAGCAGATTATATTCGTCAGCCAACTCGGCGATGAGCTGAATGTGCCCGCTTTTCTCCATCAGCATGGGATCGACGGCGAGCCGGGCGATCGCCGCGCCGATCAGTTCCGGCGTGTCAGCGTCCGCCAACTCAGACTCCTCGACGTGGAAGCCGGGATGATTCTTCTCAGCGGCCAGCTTTACCCGTTCCGTAAGCACCCAGCGTGGCCAAAGCGCTAGAGCGGCGACACCGTGATCCTTCAGGTCGAAAGCCATGGCCTTGGCAAGACGATTGTTCGCGGCATGGGCGACGCGAAATCCGACGTTGTAATACTCTCCGATCGCACCCGCCGACGATATGTTGACGATCAAACCGCTACCCCGATCGGACATGTGCGGCGCCGCGAAATAGCTCGTCAGGTAGTGCGACCGGACACCCACCAAGTTCTGTGCATCCCAATCGGTCACCGGACTTTTCCAGAACGACATTCCCTCGTAGTCGTCGGGGAAGCCCATGGCGCAGTTCGCGACGATGTCGATGCGGCCGAACCGTTCGACTGTTCGACTCACCAAGCCCTGTACGCTTTCGACATTCGCCAAGTCAGCGGATAGTGCAAGCGTGTCCGCCCCCAGTTCGTCGAGCGCTTCCCGCGTTTCGGCGAGACTCCCCGGCACCCGCCGGCTGCCGCGATCGAGGGCCGGTGCGTCGGCCGCCGTCATGGTTCGCGAGGTGATCGCGATCTGCGCGCCTTCGCGCGCTAAGCCGATGGCCACACCGCGTCCGATCCCCCGGCTCGCGCCAGTGACCAACGCCACTTTATCGTGGAGGATTCCCATTATTGTTTCGTCCGTTCATTACAAGGCTCCATCTTACGCCGTGACCTTCGTAACGAAGGGCATCTCGACCACCGTTGCCGGCAACTCACCAACCGGTGAATCGACGGTCACGGACGTGCCGATGCTCGAATGCTCGATAGCGATCATAGCGTACCCGATGTTCTTTTCGAGTCGTGGCGAATGCAGCGCGACGAGAACATCGCCGACCCGCGCATCCTTTATGACCGGCCAACGCTCGGTGAACGTACCCTGCTCGAGCGGCTGTCCGGACAGTTCCACACCCACAATTCGGCGCGTCACACCGGCATCCCGAATTCTCAGCAGCGCTTCCCTGCCGATGAAATCACGCCCGCTGTCGAGGTCGAGCAGCCGTTCCATGCCGGTCTCGAATGGATTGGTGTCGAGGTCGATGTCGGACCCGTAACCGAGAATACCGGCCTCGACCCGGCGGATGTCGGATGGCCCGGTAACTGCAATGCTTTGTGGCTTTCCGGCCTCTAAGATGCGGTCCCAAAGTTCGGCGCCAAAGCGGCGGTCGCGCAGAAACACCTCGTAGCCAAACTCACCGCTCCAGCCGGTGCGCGTCACCACCACCGGAATATGATCCAGGTTGGTTTCCGCCAGCGTGTAATAGGCGAGGCCTGCAATGTCCGCCCCGAATAGAGCTTCGATGACAGCTCGCGATTTCGGGCCTTGGATCTGTACCGGGCTGACGTCGGGCTCGTGAATCCGCACGTCCATGCCGGCGGAGACGGAAATACCCTTGGCCCACAGCAGCAGATCGCTGTCGGAACAAGAGAGCCAGTACCGATCCGCGGCGAGCCGCAACATGACCGGATCGTTCACGATCCCGCCCTCCTCGGAGGTGATGATGAGGTAACGGCACTTCCCCGGCGCGACCTTGGTGACATCACGCGGCGTGAGGCGATCGACGAATGCGGCGGCGTCCGGCCCTTGGATCTCGACTTGTCGCTCGGTTCCAACGTCCCACAGCGTTACGCCGTTGATCAGCTGCCAATACTCCACGATTGGATCATCGTACGAATGCGGCTGATACATGTGGTTCGCCACCGACCATCCCTTGCATCCGGCGCGCCGTGCGCTTTCGAAGAAGGGCGATCGGCGCGTCCAATAATTTAGCGGATTCGGCATTTACGGCAATAAGCAGGACGATTCAGAAAAACTAAAACTTTCCGTTCTTCACTTGAAAGTTTTATCGACTGAGCATGACATTGGTTGCCGGATAATAGTTTTCCATTTTTCCGGCGCTGCGCGTCTAATGTTGCTTAAATATATTTCGTGGTGCTTTCCAATCCTACGACTGCCATTGTCTTTAATAAAACAATGCACCTTCTCAACGGTCGGTCCCTCGTCCGCGAAGGGGCCAATATGCATTATTTGCGCGGCCGTTCCCTCCTTAAAACCTTCAAACCTTACCAAAGGTAAAGATACCGGCCGTTTCTTCCTTTCCACTTCGACCAGTGCTTCACTAACCATTTTAAGTGTAATGAACTCCGGTTGCATAATCATCAATGTCCATTTCCATGCAGCCTTATTTCCGGCACTAAATGCGGTCATGTCGTCAGCCCACCACAGGGCTTCGAGTGGCAACACTCCATAATCAACGCCTGTATCCCCTTTTTTCGCCACGAATTTCAGTGTGTAGGAAACCGGATACAGGGCTTCTATCGCATCACTAAACGATTGCGAGGTGTTTGGATCTCCTTCCCCGTCAACCATTAAAAAGCTCATTTGTGGTACTTCCACAATTTCAACTTTCTTGGCGGAGGGGCGATATAGATGCTTAAGCTGCTTTTTGTAATCGATCTTTTCCATCGACACCTCCATTTACGCTTAGCGCTTATATCAGTGTTTGGCAAAGCTGCTCGGAAAATTGTGCTACGTCCCGAGTTTTTTAAGATGTTAAATCATAATTGAGTCGGGTCGTCTGCCCACCATCGGCCCAATGGCGAATGTGGCATACTACGTTTTCCAGATACACGATTGTGCCGTGGTGTGCGATCATGAGCAAATACTCCTCGCTCTCGGCCGTCGCGACCTGGGTAATGGCCAGGACCTTGGATTAACTCGCTGCGACAATTGGTTATACGATTATGTGGATTGATGCCAGTCGTACAACACGCATTAATTGTGATGATCCAAATCGTTTATGTGGAATGCGATATCGGTAACGAGGATGAATTCACCTCCGACCCGAACAACAAAAATGCATTTGACGGCTCGCCACAATGGAGGGCATGCTATAAGTTATAAGGCTCTGTATTCCCGCCTAATCCACTTGAACCGATGAAATCCGCAGAACTTACCGTAATCGGCCCCGCCGAACAGGTCGTCCGTTGCATTGATGTCCCCGACCCTGGGGCACCTGGTGCAGGAGAAGTCCTGGTCGATATCGTCGCCTGCTCGATAAACCCCGCCGATATCCTGATGATTGAAGGCAACTACGCCACCCAGCCCGAAACCCCCTGCCCGCTCGGTATCGAAGGCGCGGGTATCGTCACCGCTGTCGGAACCGGCGTGAGCGGCCTCGAGGTGGGTGACAAGGTCATCAGTCTGGCCCGCACCAATTGGGTACAGCAGATCCGCGACAAAGCTGAGACATTCATTCGCCTTCCCGTTGAAGTCGATCTTGCACAGGCCGCCATGCTCAAGGTCAACGTCGCCACTGCGCATCTCATGCTCATGACTTATGTGCCGCTTGCAACGGGTGACTGGATCATCCAGAACGCCGCCAACTCAAGCGTCGGTGTCGATTTGATCCGGCTCGCACACGCGGACGGCATTCGTACTGTCGACGTTGTGCGACGTGCTGAACTGATCGCGCCGCTAAAAAAAATGGGCGCGGATGCGGTCGTCGTCGACGGGCCGGACCTCGCCGCGCGCGTCGCAAAAGAAATGGGCGGCGACCGGATCAAACTCGGCATCGACGCGGTC
>JAOTWM010000483.1 GCA_029862885.1 Gammaproteobacteria bacterium | reverse complement strand
GCTTATCTCCGATCCAGGTGATCTCGACCTCGCCCGCGCTAAGCGGCGCGGTAAATGAAATCGTGAGTAGCAGCAATACTCCACAACGGAGTACGTATTGTAGAAGCCGGCGGCTGGTACGACAAAGTGCGCGAAGCATTTTCCGCGCCGACGACGTCATTGCTTGGGAAAATTCGGTGTTCATGGTTCGCCCTCGTGAGTTATTGCGAGCTTACCGAATCACCATTGTATGCCAGAATAGACGATAATTCTCACGACACACTGGCGTAAACGACAGATCCCAACGGAGGTCCTCTATTGCTCTGTGATATCGACACCAAGCTTTTACGTATCGCCTATGACGAAGCGCTTAATGGCTACAACGAAGGCGGCTGCCCGATCGGCTCTGCGCTCGCGGATGGTGAGCGGCTCATCGCACAGGGCCGCAATCAGCGGGTGCAACAGGGAGATCCAATTGCGCATGGCGAGATGGACTGCCTGCGCAAGGCCGGGCGCCAAAAATCCTATCGCGGGATGACGCTCTACACCTCGCTCAGCCCGTGTATGATGTGCAGCGGCACCATCGTACAGTTCGGCATTCCACGCGTGGTGATCGGCGAGAACACCACGTTTGGCGGCAACGAGGAGTTCCTGCGCTCACGCGGCGTCGAGGTTATCGTCGCCGACGACCCGGAGTGCATCGCGTTGATGCAACGCTTCATCGACGAAAAACCGGAGCTTTGGAACGAGGACATCGCCGTGGATTAACACCGATGTTTCGCAATTGCCCACCACAGGCCAGTAGTCTTTTCGATATTTGGACCGTTTACCTCGTCTTCCAGTGTACGGCGCATCCGCACGGTTCGTTCTGTTCGGATGCGATCGATCGAAGGTTTTCGGCTTCGCCGCTAAACGCCTCACACTCGGACCAAGCGACGACGGTTTGTGCTCAGCCCGATTTCCACTGCAACCCTAGACCTTTGTAAATCATCCTGGCTAAATTACCCAGCCACGATTCGCTATTCATTCACACCCAGCTCAGAATTTAATATTTCCAACAAGTCGGTTTCAATTTGTGCGAAGCACGAATATTGAAGGCTATAGGCGGTTATCGATCTCGACAGTCGCGCCACTTCATCAAATCCGTGCCCATCGAGGTTGCGCGCGTTCACCAAGCAACCCATCAAGCGCAATCCGGTCTGGGCCGCGCTCAGGCGCTCGACTCGAAAGTAGCCATCGCGCACATATTCGGGAAATACGACCAATCGCAACAATGGCTGTTCGCGGTGTTGCTGCGCGTTCAGTGCGCGATGCGGAACCAAAGTCGCTTGCTGGCAGACCAGAGAACCGTGCTCAGCCGGGTCAATCGCAAATTCGTCCTGCAGCAACGGCAGTGCGGCGGCCTTGACATTGAGTGGCCGCGTGAACGCGTCGAACCGGTTGGCCCCGGTTTTGATGTATATCAGTTCATCGGTAAGGTAATTGAGCCCCCGCGCCACCAGCCATGCCGTCAGCGTGGTCTTGCCCGCGCCGGTCTTACCGGGCAGCAAAACGCCGGCGCCGTCCCACGATACGGCCCCGGCATGGAACACCAACCCTCCCCGGCTGCGATCGGCCAAGTTGTAGATGGTCTCGCCCACCAGCAGATTGGCGAGCATCCCGGAAGACTGTCCGGAATACAATTCCTTGCCGTTACGGGACATCGTAAATTGTTCCGCCTCGGGCGATGCCACTGCCAATACCACCTCGTCGTCGTCCGACCGGGGCGCCGGCATATCGTGGTACAAAAAATCGACAACGGATTTTGCCGCAGGCCCATCGTAGTTCACGACGACGTTGGTTCCGGCAAACGGTATATTCCGGCTACCGGATTCACTCATCCGGATTCACTCATCGAAACTCAATCGCGCCGTGATTCGCAAAATCCTCAAGCGTCGCCACCACGTCGTCGGTGATGGATGAGTCCGAGTCCGGGAAACATTCCTCAAGTAATGTCGCGATCGTCTCGATGGTGCGGTCGCCATCGCACAGGTTCCATATTAACGAACTCGTTTCGTTGAGATATACGGTTTTTGTATCGGCGGGGTTGTACAACAATACCTCGCCATCCATTTCCTCGAGATGGTATTGGCTGTTCTGACTCGGAATACGGTCATTCATCGGGCTGTAACATCTCCATCAATCAACGGCTACGACGGGGTTAGCGTGAATTCCGCAAATTGTAGCGATTCCGAAGTGCTACCGATACACCGAAGCCCACAGCCGGCGAGCCGCCCATCGCCCGAGCCGCGGCGCGTGCTTGCCCCAACGCAAGTACATCGGCGACAACGTCAGCGGCGCCGCGTAATAGCCCCGCAGCCACCATTCCGGCGGATACAGCAATTCTTTGAGTAATCGACGAACCGAAGTTTTGCGGCCCAGAATATGTGAAATGGGCTCGATGCCGTGACCGATCCCTTCGGGAGCAAGATGCTCAGGCGGGGGTTTAAAAAGCGCCAACGAATCCGGTAACGGTGTGACATAGTGCAACAACGTCAACGTATTCGTGATTCGCGGCCATTCTGTGACGATCTCGGACCAATCGATGTCGGCCACAAAATGTGCCGCGTAGCCGACGATATCGGCAACACCGGCAAGTCGGGTCTCCGCGGCCGGCTCAAAGGCATGCAAACAAAGATGACGCAGCATGTCGATATGACCGAATGTATTGAATTCGTGCGCACCGGTCGCAACCGATTGCAGCGGCGATGCCAACCGCTCGACGCGTATACGGTCAGGATAATCGCCGCTCACCGCGTCGTGATGAACCTCGATACTGACCCGCAGCCCGTCCCGTACGCAGGACGCTATCGGTAAATGGTGGTGGTGTCGCATCGTCTTGACTCGGTGTTCCGACGGGGCGTCAAAACCAATCTCCACCAAGATGCGTTGCGCGTCCCCGGCGGCGGCACCCGGTACTAACACATCGATATCCCGCATCGGCCGCAAGCCGGGCGACGGATAGATCATGTGCGCCAGCGCAGCACCTTTGAGGACTATCGACTCAATTCCGGCGGCACCAAAGCGACCGATAATTTCGGTTAAAACCCGAAGCCGTACCTCGTTGGCATGGCGGTGGCGCACCGCCAACGCCCGCAGCTGCACCAGGTTCGTGGGCGGTATCTCCACCCCGGCTCGGCAAATATGATGGTAAAGCAGAGGCGCGATAGAATGAGTCTCGGCACGCACGACCACACGCTCCCAGTGTTGTATTTCAGCCGCGCAACAGGCGATCGCAGCCAGGGAGTCGGCATCAGCGACAATTCGTGCGCTGGCCCGCAGCAGTGCGGTTTCCGCATCGATCGCAACCATCTTCACAATTGTAACAAATCAGATTAGCGCCAGAATTTATCGGCAGTGGGCGTCGAGCAAGGAATCGTCTCAATACTCATTCCTGCGATCTAGGACGCTAAGCCACCGGGTCTCGACAAAAATTGATCTGTGGACAGCCAAACCTATCGATTATTGTCAAATTACCTGGTCCATGGCCTGCCTTCGAGAAAATTCCGGGCTAGTAACCGCGCTTCGGATCGACGATATTCTGCAACGGCTGCCCTGCCCGCCAGCGCTGTAGATTGGCGCAGAATTGCTCGGTCATGCGCAGCTGCCAATTGTCAATCGAATCGGCCATGTGCGGCGTTATCACGACATTGTCTAAATCCCATAACGGGCTATCGTCGGGCAGCGGCTCGTGCTCAAACACGTCCAGCACTGCGCCTTTTAGGCGGCGTTGTTTGAGTGCAAGGTACAACGCAGCCTCATCCACCACCGCGCCGCGCGAGGCGTTAATCAACACCGCATGGGGCGGCATCGCGTCGATGACACTACGATCGATAAGCCGGTGCGTCGCAGTGGTCAACGGCACGTGCACCGCAATGAAATCGGACGCCGCCACGGCAGCCGGCAACCGATCCGGTGAAATCATTTCATCGACGTCATCCACCGGCATCGGCCGGGCCCGCATGCCGGTAACCCGCATGCCCGCGGCCTTGGCGCGCGCCGCGACCCGGCGCCCAATATTGCCGAGACCGACGATCAAT
>JAOTWM010000482.1 GCA_029862885.1 Gammaproteobacteria bacterium | reverse complement strand
CCGCCAGTACCGGCGCATCGTTCGTCTCCCACCTGCTGGAATTGCGTGACCGGTTGTTGCGTGGCTTGGGGGCCGTTCTCGTCGTGTTTTTGTGTTTTGTGCCGTTCGCGAACGACCTTTATGAATATCTCGCCGAGCCCCTCATGTCGGTGTTGCCGGAAGGCAATTCGATGATTTCCACCGAACCGCACGGCCCGTTCTTCGTACCGTTTAAGTTCGCGTTTGCCGCCGCGGTTGGGGTAGCGATGCCATTTTTGTTATATCAATTGTGGGCATTTGTCGCGCCGGGCTTGTATGCCCATGAGCGACGGTTGGTGTACCCGTTGATGTTGTCCAGCAGCATTTTGTTCTACGCCGGTATCGCATTTGCGTATTTCGTCGTGTTTCCGCTCATTTTCAAATTCTTCACCAGCACCGCGCCGGAAGGCGTCGCGGTCATGACCGATATCAATGCGTACTTAAGCTTTGTGCTGAAGCTTTTCTTTGCGTTCGGCATTTCCTTTGAGGTGCCGATCGCGACCATATTGCTTGTGAAGGCCGGATTGACCACGCCCGAAAGTCTGCGTGAGAAGCGACCGTACGTAATTGTGGGGGCCTTTGTGGTGGGGATGATGCTGACGCCACCGGATATCTTCTCGCAGACTTTGTTGGCGTTGCCGGTGTGGCTGCTGTTTGAAGCCGGCATCTATTTTTCGAAGGCCGCCAAACCTCGGCCCGATTCGGACGATTCCGACGATTCCGACGATTCCGAGCCCGGCTCTGATCCAACTACTCCCTAGCGAAGCCCCGCCCAGAGGCTTTGTAGCAGCTACCTTGGTCGTTTTCGTCGCTTGTCACACCCAAATCCTGAAGTGGGTTTGCTATAATCGCGGCCGCCTCAGGCAGCTCATCGCGTGGGGTCGTAAGTTGGGCAGATACGTAATTCCAGGAATCGTGGCGCCGTTTCAGTGCCGAGGTGCCGCACAAATTTTCAAATTGCCACCGGTGAGCGCCCGGGCGGCCGAGACGTGAGTAAGTGGAAGGGGGATTTATGGCTGATGATCGCGTAGATCACAAGCGACGGCGGTTCCTTACCGGCGTGACCAGTGGCGTCGGTTTGGTAGGCGGGGTCGTGGCCGTTGTACCGTTCGTGGCGAGTATGAGCCCGAGCGCCCGCGCCCGGGCGGCCGGCGCGCCGGTTGAGGCCGATTTTAGTAAGCTGAATCCAGGCCAGATGATGACCGTCGAATGGCGGGGGAAACCGGTCTGGATCGTAAACCGTACACCGTCCATGTTGGCGGACCTGGCCGGACTCGACAGTAAGCTCGCCGATGCCAACTCCGAGGTCGAGGACCAACAGCCCGAGTACGCGCAAAACCCGACGCGGTCGATACGCCCCGAAATTCTAGTGTTAGTGGGAATTTGCACCCATTTGGGTTGTTCGCCATCGGAGAAGTTTCAAGTCGGTCCGGATTCCGGTATCGAAACAGACTGGAAGGGCGGTTTCTTTTGTCCATGTCACGGCTCGAAGTTCGATCTCGCGGGTCGCGTCTACAAGGGTGTGCCGGCCCCCACCAATCTGGTGGTACCGCCCCATTCTTTTTTGTCCGACACCGCCATTTTGATCGGCGTCGGCCCCGAAGAACAAGGAGCTGCCTGATGCAGAAGCTCATAACCTGGATAGACGATCGGTTCCCCCTCATTAAGGTGTGGGAGGAACACATGGCGAAGTATTACGCGCCGCGCAATTTCAACATCTGGTATTTCTTTGGCAGTCTGGCGTTACTGGTGCTGGTGATTCAGATCGTCACCGGAATCTTTCTCACGATGCACTATAAACCCGATGTGAACATGGCATTCGCTTCGGTCGAATACATTATGCGCGATGTGCCGTGGGGTTGGTTAATGCGTTATTTACACTCTACCGGCGCATCGATGTTCTTCGTTATCGTTTATCTGCATATGTTCCGCGGGATGCTATATGGCTCGTATCGTGAGCCGCGGGAACTGGTGTGGTTGATCGGCATGCTCATTTACGTCGCGTTGATGGCGGAAGCGTTTATGGGCTATCTGTTGCCATGGGGCAACATGTCGTATTGGGGCGCGCAGGTGATTATTTCCTTGTTCGGTGCGATTCCGGTCGTTGGTGATGCGCTGACGGAGTGGATCCGCGGCGATTTTGTCGTTGGGGACGCGACCCTAACCCGATTCTTCTCGTTTCACGTCATCATGGTGCCGCTGATGTTGGCCGGTCTGGTGTACGTGCATATCGTCGCGTTGCACAAGGTTGGCTCCAACAATCCGGACGGTATCGAGATCAAGCAGAACAAAGGGCCCGATGGCATACCGGTCGATGGTATACCGTTTCATCCGTATTACACGGTAAAGGATATTTTTGGCACCGTGGTGTTCTTATTCTTGTTTTTCTTGATCGTGTTTTATGCGCCGGAATTCGGCGGTTGGTTTTTGGAAAAGGACAATTTCACGCCGGCCAATATATTGCAAACTCCGCCGGATATCGTCCCGTTATGGTATTTCACGCCGTTTTACTCGGTTTTGCGCGCGGTAACTTGGGAGTGGCTGCCGTTGGGCGCGAAACTGTGGGGCGTTATCGCCATGGGTATGTCGATTGGCTTTTTCTTTCTGCTGCCGTGGTTGGATCGGTCACCGGTAAAATCCATCCGCTATCGCGGTTGGATGTATAAAACGGCACTTACGCTGTTCGTCGTGAGCTTTGTAGTGATGGGCTATCTAGGGACTAAGAATCCCACTAACGTAGATCTGCTTTGGTTTTCCAATAGAACTTGGTCGCAGATAGGACTTTTCGTGTATTTCGCGTTTTTCATTTTGATGCCGATATACACCACTCTCGACAAAACCAAACCAGTGCCGGAAAGGGTGAGATAGGATGAGGAAGACAATCGCAATCTTGCTGTGCCTGGCTTCCGGATTCGTCCACGCAGCGTCCGAGGTGGGCGGGCTCGACCGAGTCCACGTCGACCTCGGCGACGAAGTGTCATTGCAGCGCGGCGCACGTACCTTTGTGAACTACTGCCTGTCCTGCCACAGCGCGGCCTATATGCGTTATAACCGCTTAGGCCGGGATCTGGGGATGGGCGACTCGGTCGTCGAACAAAACCTGATGTTTGCATCCGATAAGGTCGGCGACCTAATGACCGTGACGATGTCGGATGCACACAGCAAAAACTGGTTTGGTGTGGCACCGCCGGATCTCAGTCTTATCACCCGCTCCCGCGGTCCAGATTGGGTGTATACGTATCTGCGCACCTTCTACGCGGACGACGAATCCGCAACGGGCTGGAATAACAAGGTTTTTCCACACGTGGCAATGCCGCACGTTCTTTATGAGTGGCAGGGGACCCAGCGGGCAGTGCTGGAAGGCGACGAAGTTGTAAGTTTCGAAATTCAGAAACCCGGAACCATGAGCGCCGTTGAGTACGACGACGCCATGCGCGATCTCACCAACTTCCTCGTATATCTGGGCGAGCCGGCGAAGATGTACCGTGGCAAAATCGGTTTGTGGGTACTGCTGTTTCTCGGAATTTTGGGATATTTCACTTATTTGTTGAAGAAAGAATATTGGAAAGACGTGCACTAACAGTGGGTCGGCGTCATTACTGTTTGTTTACCACAATCTACCAAAACTACTAATTATGGTAACGCTTGCGAGTCGCAAACCCATTATGACCCTCTATTCCGGTCAGTTATGTGTGCTCAGCCACAGCTGTCGGATCGTATTGTTCGAAAAAGAAGTCGAATGCCATATCGAGTATATCGACCCCGACAGTTCGCTGGAGGAACTGGCAGAGCTGAATCCCTATGGCGAAACCCCGACAATGGTGGATCGCGAATTGGCGTTGTACGACGCGCAGATCATCAATGAGTATTTGGATGAGAGACTCCCGCACCCGCCATTAATGCCCGTCGATCCCGTGAATCGTGGCCGCGCCCGATTGATGATGATGCGACTGAAACGTGATTGGTTAGATCTCGTTCGCAACGTTGATGGCGTGGGTGTTGCCATCGACGAACGATCGAGGCGTGTATTGCGCGACGGCCTGATTACGAT
>JAOTWM010000481.1 GCA_029862885.1 Gammaproteobacteria bacterium | reverse complement strand
CCCGTTTCTCCTTCATGCAATATCCCGATAATCTTGTCTTCGCTAAATCGATCGCCTTTCATCGATCCCTCCTCGTTTGAGAAACCCTAACATAACTAATGGTCTAATTATGACGAGGCAAGTCAGGACCTTTGTCATTAGCGACCAGTAATCCATGATCAAACTCTCGACCCTTGCACTTTTTGCTGTGACTAGCGTGTCGGCATTGGAATCTGCGGTCGAGCAGGACGCGCCTTTCCTAGTGGTTCCACGACACACCGTGATCCCAATACCGAAGTCAGGGCAGCTGACATTGGTTGCTAACACCCGGTTCTACTCTCTTTACTCGCCGGCAAAGGTTGCTTGATGATCAGCCAGCAATTGAAGTGTGATGAATTCGCCGACGCAGGTCTAAAACGAGTCAATATTGGTGGTGCGTTAAATTGGGTTGCGGTTTACCCATTATTGAAGGCAAGTAAAACAATGTCAGAGCAAGGCACATTAAATTGGACAACAGAGATGGAACCGCAAGGGGAAGTAAAACAATTATTTGGTTGGCTGAAGTGATCCCGGCACATAAGAATCAGTTCAAGTCGCGGATAATGCGACTGGGACGCCAACCTGCTTCGCAGCTTGGCGCTACTTAAGGAACCTCTGCAGAAGTCATGACCGATCAATTTGGGCCCACCCGTTCATCCCGAAGTCTCCATGCACACGCACTCGTTTGCCGAAAATGTTAGATATCAAACCTATTGGGGATAATTCGAAATGAAGTATGGGCGGATTCCATTCATCATTCTGATAGGTTTCCTTGCAGTGGAATCGGGAGCTACCGTTGGTTTCCGTTATTTGCAACTGCCCGCCGATGATGTAGAAAAAGTTCTATTAGACGAATCTAGTGCGGCGACTCGAGAAGGGAGAGTGCTGAAGATTCAGACTGATAAGGGACTAAGAACGTTCGAAGATACGACGGACGCTGGTGAAGGTTCTGCCGTATATAGGATGGTTGGTTATTTGCAGAGATCCGACCATGAATTATTTCTTGTACGAACTTTCCGGCATGAAGCTACTGGATATGAGCTACTCAACAAGCAAACGGGCAACGCCATTTCCTTATACAGTGCACCCAATTTTTCTGAAGATTGGAGCAAATTTGTTGATGTGTCATTGGATTTGGAAGCGGGGTATATGCCCAATGTCATTCAAATATACAAGTTCGAAAACAGCGAATATATAAAAGTATGGGTACATCGTTTCCCGGGGTGGACGAGAGGCCCTACTGATCCTGTATGGCTTAACAATTCAGCAATCGTATTCTTTGTGGCCGAATTTGAAAATGATTTCAGCAACTCCGACATAATAAGAAAACCGTTTATTATCGAATGGAAAAATGGCAAGTGGGTTGAGCCTAGGCCTCTGCGATAAGCTTAGGCCTAGCAAGGGAAATTTAGATTCATCGTGCTGGCAAACGACAGGTTTCTCGTGGAGGAAATGAATAAGGGGGCAGTTTACGTAATTGAGCTGCGCGGTGGGTAAGTTGACGAGGCAAGCCAGCAACGCAGATAATCAGGTAAACTGTCCCGGGTGCTCCCGCAGACAGAACTGTGCCACGTCCCCGACGTGATCAGCGTCTGGCGGACAAAATACTTAAGCTAGCGATGGATCCTAGAGACATGCGTGTATTGCGTAACCATCCCTATGGCCCTCAAGAATGTTGCAAGCCCCCTGTTGGCGCCGGACGTTGACCCAACAATTAAGGAAAAGAAATGCCCAATGTAGTTAGGCGATATGTGCGCGTTGTCGATGCCGTTAACTATCGAATCGGACGGGCCGTGATGTACGGCATCTTTATCATGGTCGGAATCCTGTTGTGGTCCTCGATCTCGAAGACTTTCTTCCTGCCATCCCTGTGGACTCTGGAAGTCGCACAATTCGCTCTGGTGGCCTATTACATTTTGGGCGGCCCTTATTCGATCCAGATGGGATCGAATGTCCGGATGGATCTGTTTTACAGCAACTGGTCAGACCAAAAGAAGGCATGGGTCGACGCCTTCACTGTGTGCTTCCTGATCTTTTACCTTGGTGTTCTCGTCTATGGAGGCTTTGAGAGCACCAGCTACTCTTTTCAATACGGCGAGCGCAGCCCAACAGCATGGCGGCCCTATTTATGGCCCATCAAAGTGGCCATGTGCGTTGGCTTTTCCCTCATGTTGTTGCAGGCGATTTCAGAGCTCTTTAAAGATATTGCCAAAATCAGAGGATGGGATCTGTAATGTCGCATGAGCTCATCGCCATCCTGATGTTTTCCTCAATGATGCTGTTGCTCATGACCGGGCAACGAGTGTTTGGCGCAATTGGCGTGGTTGCAGGGATTGCGGCGCTATCGCTGTGGGGCACCGGTGGGTCCGATATTCCGTTTTCTTCCGCTATGAAGCTGATGAAATGGTACCCGCTTTTGACCCTGCCCATGTTTATTTTCATGGGCTACATACTGTCTGAGTCAAAAATCGCCGATGACCTCTATAAGATGTTTCACGTATGGATGGGGCCAATCAGAGGCGGGCTCGCCATCGGAACAATTGGCCTTATGGTTCTGGTCTCTGCAATGAACGGGCTGTCGGTCGCAGGCATGGCAATTGGGGCTACGATCGCCCTACCCGAACTTTTGCGCCGTGGTTATGACAAGCGCATGGTTACCGGGGTTATCCAGGCGGGATCTTCCCTCGGCATCCTTGTGCCACCATCCGTTGTTCTGGTGCTGTATGCGATGATCGCGCGCCAGCCGGTAGGACGACTTTGGCTCGCGGGCGTCGCCCCGGGTTTGATGATGGCCGCGCTGTTTATTATCTACATCGTTATCCGCTGTCGTCTGCAGCCCGAATTAGGGCCCGCGTTGAGCAAAGACGAGCGCAACGTTCCACTATCCGAAAAATTGCGTCTGCTGCGCGCCGGCGTTCTGCCCGTTGCGATTTTTCTGGCTATGATGGTGCCTTTTGTTAACGGCTGGACCAGTCTTGTAGAAAGCTCCGCTATCGGTGCGATGGCGGCATTTTCGGCCGCCGTTCTCAAACGGCGTATGACCAGGGAAGTCTTCGAAGTCTCGGTGCGCCAAACACTGGCGATATCGTGCATGTTCATGTGGATCATTCTGGCTGCCATGGCCTTCGGTGCCGTATTCGACGGGCTTGGCGCGGTTCGGGCAATCGACAACCTTTTTACCGAACAGCTCGGGCTGAATCCGTGGGTAATCCTGGCCCTGATGCAGCTCTCATTCCTTCTGATGGGAACGTTTCTGGACGACACCGCGATGCTGGTAATTGTTGCCCCGCTTTATGTCCCTTTGGTCGACGCACTTGGCTTTAACCTGATCTGGTACGGGGTACTTTATACAATAACGACCCAGATCGCCTATATGACTCCACCTTTCGGTTACAATCTATTCCTGATGCGCGCCATGGCCCCCCCAGAGATCACTCTACGCGATATTTATGGATCTATTTTTCCGTTCGTCGGCGTGATGTTACTTGCCTTAATCCTGATCATGGCCTTCCCTCAGATCGCTCTTTGGCTGCCGGAACTTGTATATAACAAGTAGAATCATCACTTAAACCAACCACCTAGGAGACAACCATGACGACAAGACGTAAGTTTCTCACCTCCGCCGGTATTGCCGGCGCAGCAACGCTCGCAGCGCCAGCGATTCATGCTCAATCGAAAACTAAAATCAAATGGCGGATGCAGACCTATGCGGGCCCGGCATTAGGCGAGCATGTGGTCAAGCCAGCGATCGACAGCTTCAATAAAGTTGCCGGTGACGAAATGGAGATTGAACTGTTCTATTCTGATCAGATCGTGCCCACGGGCGAGTTGTTCCGTGCGATGCAAAAAGGCACCATCGACGCAGTGCAATCGGACGATGACTCGATGGCGTCGCCTACCGAAGTCACAGTTTTCGGCGGTTACTTCCCTTTCGCCAGCCGTTATTCACTGGATGTTCCGGTACTTTTCAACCAGTACGGCCTGAATGAAATCTGGGATGCCGAGTATTCGAAAGTCGGTGTCAAACACCTGTCAGCAGGCGCATGGGATCCCTGTC
>JAOTWM010000480.1 GCA_029862885.1 Gammaproteobacteria bacterium | reverse complement strand
CAGACCCAGCCCATAGCCGATAATTGCCAACCTACAATAACACTAGCGGTAATCAGTACATCGGAGAATGTGTGATTTGCATCTGCTAACAGGATGTCAGATTTCAAGCGCTTGGCCCAGCTGCGCTGCCATGTCGAGACAACAATATTAATTGTTAATACGCCGAACATTAATCCAAGCTCTAAGCGACCGGTTGTTATTTCAGTTGTTTCGCGAGTAATGGCTTGTAGAACCAGTTCGAAAGCCAATATCGCAAGCAAAGCGGCGAGGCCGAATACAGCGACTGTCTCGAACTTACGATGACCATAAGGATGTTTGGTATCAGCAGGTTTAGAAGAATGGCGAGTTACAAGCCACGCGACGATATTATTGATGATGTCAGTAAGTGAGTGAACAGCATCGCCCAGCACCGCCAGCGAGCCAGTAAATATACCAACTACCAGTTTAATGATTAGGACAGTGAGGTTGGCGAGTCCTTCGATGAGGATAATGCGTAGTATTTTGGTATCACGCTGATCCATACAGCCCATAATAAGCATTTTGCCCTTAATAGCTCGTATCAAATATAACGATACTTTCTAGATATATTAAAACTCCAGGTTATGACCGAAGCATGAAGCCCATGAACAATTACTCAGGGTTTCCTTTGGAGAAAACAAGGATTCTGTACTTGAATGTCCGCCTGGCTCATGGCCATATTCCGCGTATTAGGGTCGCATGCGCGACGCGCTCGATGGCGATCACCAGGGCGATGGTGCGAAAATCAGGCATGTGATCCTGCATTGATTCTTCACCGACGACGAACGACTGCCAGCGGTTAAACACCGTGTCCACGGCCTCATGCATCTTGGCCCGCATCTTTTTGGTGGTGGTATCGTAGTCCCATTGCTCGTTGACCTGGTTCTGCACCCATTCGTAATAGCTGACCGTGACGCCGCCGGCGTTGACGAGTATGTCTGGCAAAACATGAATGCCACGCCCCTGTAGAATCCGGTCGGCCAGCGGCGTAGTCGGATTGTTTGCACCCTCAACTACCAGACTGGCCTTGATATTGGTCGCGTTACCCGCATGAATCTGGTTTCCGAGCGCCGCCGGCAGCAGGATATCGCACTCCAGTTCCAGCAGCTCCTCGTTGGTGATGGTCAAGGTATCTGCCATGCCGACCACGGTTCCCTGCTCAGCCTTGAAACCTTCGACCTCTTCCGGGTCCAATCCCGCTTTGCAATAGATACCGCCCTTACTGTCACTGACCGCGATAATCTTTGCGCCCTGACGATGGAACGCATTCGCTGCAACTGCACCGACGTCACCGAAACCCTGGATGGCAACGCGCATTCCTGCAACATCCTGGTGATCCGGAATCAGGCCCCTGGACAGAAAGCGCTGCGTGGCGAACAGACAACCGTTGCCAGTCGCCTCATAGCGGCCATAGGAACCGCCCATTTCGATAGGTTTGCCGGTCACCACGGGCCGATTGTTGAAACCCGGATGCAAAATATCATAGGTGTCGAATATCCAGGCCATGGTCTGCTCATTGGTGTATAGGTCCGGCGCGGGGATATCCTGTTGCGGTCCAAGTTCGTCGTACAGTTCAGAGGTAAAACGACGCGTGATTCGTCGCAATTCCTTTTCGCTCAGGTTCTTGGTATCGCAGACCAGACCGCCCTTGGCGCCGCCGAAGGGGATATTAACCAGTGCGCACTTCCAGGTCATCAACTTGGCTAACGAAATGACTTCTTCCATCGTTACATCCGGGTGATATCGGATACCGCCCTTGCCGGGGCCGAATACGCGATTGTGCTGTACGCGGAAACCCTGGAAACTCTGCACGCTGTCATCGTCCATCTCGACCGGGAAATTCACAATATTCACGCGCTTGGGCTTTTGCAGAAACTCCACCAGGCCTCTTTTAAGGCCTTTGAGGTAAAACGACGAGCGATTGAACTGCTCCTCGCTGATGGCAATGGGATCTAGATTTTCTTCCGTGCTGGCCGTTTCTCCAGTCTCTTTGACCATGGCATTTTCGATGGTTGTTTGTTTTGAGTTGACATTGTAACTCAGGAAATCAAGCAGGGTCTGTTTATGAAATGTGGATTAAAGTGAAAGTTGACTTAGTACCGTCTCGAAGCCTGCTCCTGGCCGATCCGCGAAGCTCATCGAGCGCGTTTCAGAGTCAGCTCCTTTAATCGGGCGTCACTGTCAAGCCCCCGTTTTAACGGTTGCTATTTCAGATTGTCTCCCGTGTGGGTCACGCTCCTTTCCGCAGTCGGTTTAGTCACCGCTGCACGCATCGGTTTGACGGCATGGAGAGCCTTGCTTTGGATCGCGCTAAAAAGCGCAGGAGACACTGCGGCTTCATCCAGACCTCGTCCACAACAGGGACATTTCCCTACAGTGCTACTGATGCCTAAGGTGTCGTTTCAGCAGGACCGTAACGGAAATCGGTGCCGTTTATCCACATCTGATGCAGGATTACGGCCAGTTTACGGGCCATGGCGACCGTCGCGCGCCGATGGCCTTTCGTTCTCATTAATTGGATACCCCAGACTTTCAATGAACACCACTGCTCAGAACGAACCACCAGTGAGTGGGCCGCCATATACAGGGCACAACGCACCTCGGGATCGCCGGCCTTCGAGATGCGCCCCGCGTGATCGAGCTCGCCCGACTGAAATCGCCGTGGCGTTAAGCCAAAATGCGCAGCGACGTTTCTCGACCGTTTGAAACGCCCCGGGTCGTCAACGGCGGCCTTGAAGGTGACTGCGGTAATGGAACCCACCCCGGGCACGGTCATTAAACGCTGGCAGATCGGGTCTTCCCGGACCAGGACTTTGACCTGGTGATCCAGCTTGAGATACGTTTGATACAGGACCAAACGGGCATCCAGCAAAGGGATCAATGTATCGACCATACTGCCATCCGCCTCGATGGTCTGACGCACGGTCGCATCGTAAATACCGTGATAGAGGGTTCCCGGTAAACGGATACCCAGTAGACGGATCAATCCGCGAATTTCATTCTCGAGGTCTACACATTTCTGCAGTATCGTTTTACGACTCGACAATAAGGCTCGAATGAGATGGCTTTCCATGCTTTTGACATGCACGCGGCTGTACCAGCCGGTTCTAAGTATTTGCGCAATACCGCGTGCATCGTTTTTATCAGTCTTGTTACGCATCGCCGACAAGGCCGCGCTCACCTGACGGGCTTCCAGGCAGATGACCTCGTAGCCCGCTGCCTGCAGACCATAGGTGAGATATTGAGTCAGTGCTCCCGCCTCAAATCCAACCGATTTGATTTCCGGGTTGAATCGCCTTAGGCACTTATCAATCTCCTCGACTTCGGATGGCAGTTTCGCTTCAAACTGAATCGTCCCTTCATCATCAACGATGCAGATGGAAACGGAGCGTAGCGATACATCGAGCGCAGTGTGGTAATTCATGACTTTCTCCCAGGTTGTTCGTGTCTAACGATTTTACTGAGAGCTTGACGATAGCGTCAGCCCGATTACCTATGCTTTGGAGAAAAAGTAGTATCAGCGCGAGTGGTTTGCCCGACTGCATGCGCTTACTAGACTGTGGGTCGAGTCTTTTACCACTAATCACTATCTATCAACATATTTGGTTTAGAGTTCAATACCGCTAAGACGCATAGCTGAGTATGCTAAGGCAAGAGCCCCCCAATATACAAAGAAACCCCAGTAATAGCTGTAATAGGCAAGCGCTCCACGAGAGGGATAAACGTATTCCTTCTCCATGAACCACAATACGATATTGATATATAGCGAGATAGATCCAGCTGCACCCCAAAGGACATAGCCCCAAGCATACCCAAGAATCACCCCAATGCTTCCCGAAATTACCAATGGGACAACAAGTAACCAATCCGCCCAAGCTAACCCCAAAGCGGATCGAAAGTGTGTCCTGTCTCGCCAATCTTCACCTTTAGCGACAAGGATGTCTTTTGCCTGTTGACTATGCGGCTTTACTAGCATGACTAGTTGGGCCAATACGAGCGGTGCCAAAGTAATTGCGCCAAATACTATGAGGACCCACGTGACAATTGTTGGTTGCAAAA
>JAOTWM010000060.1 GCA_029862885.1 Gammaproteobacteria bacterium | reverse complement strand
ACGTGAGTCGTATTCAAACACGACCGTACTTATCCTCAAAACGTACGATATCGTCTTCCCCGAAGTAGGTGCCGGTCTGAACTTCAATGACCTGCAACGGTGTGGTACCGACATTCTCGAGCTGATGCCTGGTTTCAACTGGAATATAAGTGGATTCATTCGCACTCAACAATGTAATCTGGTCGCCACAAGTTACCCGAGCAGTGCCGCTCACAATCACCCAATGTTCTGATCGCTTATGATGAAGTTGCAACGATATTTGCGCGCCCGGGTTTAGAACCAATTTTTTTACCTGGTAATTGTCGCCTTGATCCAGCCCCTGATACGAACCCCATGGCCGCGGCACCTTTTTATGGGTATTTATTTCTTCACGACCAGATCGTTCCAACGCCGCAACAATTTTCTTGACGTCCTGGATCTTGCCCTTATCGCCGACCAACACGCAATCGACCGTATCCACCACCACCGTGTTAGTAATACCGACAGCCGCTACCAATCTGTGATCAGCCCGTATATAACTGTTCGATACATCCGCTAACACCACGTCGCCGTGTACAACATTTCCATGTGGATCCCGTTGCTTCGCTTCCCACATACCATTCCATGAACCAACGTCGCTCCAACCAGCGTCTAATTCCACCACAATTCGATTCTGGGCACCTTCCATCACTGCATAATCGATCGATTCACTTGGACAATTTAAGAAATCCGTCGAGCTCGGTCGCACGAAGTCGTGATCCGTAGCGCGATGCGTTAACGCTCTTTCGATATGCCGAATTATATCTGGGCGCTGCCGGTGTAGTTCCGCAACTAACACGGAGGCCCGAAACATAAACATCCCGCTATTCCATAAATATTCACCATCCGTTATGTAGCGCTCGGCTGTAGTCAAATCCGGTTTCTCGACGAATTCCCGAACCCCATACACTTGAATCTCGTCGTTCGATCGAGCTGCGCTTGCGTCTTTCCGGATATATCCGTAGCCGGTCTCGGGTCGCGTTGGGGTAATCCCGAATGTCACTAAATCACCGTCTCGCGCATAGGGAAGTGCCGTTTCAATGCGGCGGTGAAACATCGGTACATCATTAATGATATGGTCCGCGGGTAACGCCAGCAATATTGGATCGTCGTTGTGATTGATGCACGATAACGCAACCAGTGCAACCGCCGGAGCCGTATTCCGTCCCTCGGGTTCCAGATAGATCGGTACGTTCAGGTAATCGATCGCACGCAATTGCTCCGCCACCAGAAAACGATGCTCCTCGTTGCAGACTACAGCCGGATCAGAACTCAGCCGTCCGATCCCTTTAAGGCGTTTTACCGTCGACTGAAGCAAGCTGTCTTCGTCGACTAATGCGTGGAACTGCTTCGGTTGCAAGCGTCGGGATAACGGCCACAGTCGTGTACCGGAACCTCCGCACAGGACTACCGGAATAAATGTATCGCTCATAGTTTAACCCGCACTGACGCCGACATCGGCCAAACCCGGTCGATCCACCAACACGACCTCCGGCCGGTACTCCGGCACTACGCGCCTAATCAGCTCCTCGATTTGCTGAAAATCGTAATACCGGCACGCTTGGTTAAGCTCTGAGCAAATGCGGTTGATCGTTTCTACCTGAACCGCACGGGTTTGGGCCAACAAAATCTTGTCATAACCCGTGTCCGTAAGTGCTTCTTCCGAATGGAACAACTGCTCCGCCAGTTTCTCACCGGGTCGTAAACCCGTATACACAATGTCTATGTCTTCACCCGGCGTTTTGCCTGAAAGACGTATCATTTGCCGCGCCAAGTACGAGATTTTGATGGGTTCACCCATATTCAGTACGTAAATTTCACTTCCCCTTCCGATGACCGATGCCTGTAAAATCAATTGGCTCGCTTCAGCGATGGTCATGAAGTACCGGGTCACATCAGGATCGGTAACCGTCACCGGTCCACCCGCTTCGATCTGTTTCCGGAACAGCGGCACTACACTCCCGGCCGAACCCAATACATTGCCGAAACGTACTGTGACAAATCTAGTCGTCGACTCAGTGCTTAGTGCCTGGCATACTATTTCGGCGACCCGCTTGCTGGCTCCCATCATGCTGGTCGGATTGACCGCCTTATCGGTCGAAATCAGCACAAATGCTTCGCAACCGAACTGATCAGCGGAACGGGCGACGAGCTCAGTACCCAGTACGTTATTCTTTACCGACTCCCTGCTCTGCTCTTCCAGCAGCGGCACATGCTTATACGCCGCTGCATGGAATACCACGTCCGGCCGGTATTTTCCGAAAACGTGTTGCACGGCCTCGCGGTCACAAACATCGCCGAGTAGCGGATCGAAATTTAAAGAAGGAAATTCCCGTTCTAAATCCAGCGCTGCGCTATATAAGTTGAATTCGCTTTGTTCCAACAGTATAAGTCGCTCGGGCTCCACGCGTCCCAATTGTTTGCACAGCTCACTGCCTATCGAGCCACCGCCGCCGGTGACTAGAATACGCTTTCCTTTCAAACCGTTAGCGATCATTTCCCAATCTAATCGCACCTGCTGTCGGCCCAACAAATCATCGATTTCAACCGCCTTTAGCTGCGCCGTACTAGCGCTACCGCCGGCAATTTCGTGTAATTTAGGGAGTGTTTGAAACTGCGTACCGGAGCGTTCACACCATTCCACAATACGCTGCATCTGTTTTGCGGTGGCGCTCGGTAATGCAATCAGAATCAAATCGATGTTCCACTTTTCGCACAACAGGGGAAGCGTTGCGCAATCTCCAAACACTCGGATGCCGTGCAACTCATTCCCCAATTTTGCGGGATCGTCATCCACGAATCCAACTGGCACGTAGACCCGCGGCGTGGCCCGCAATAGATCCCGAACCAACAAATCTCCGGCGGCGCCAGCACCCACCACCAGCGCCTTTTTCTCAATTTCCTTACTTAAGTGGCGATCTTTTGCAAGGCGATATAACAACCGTGGCCCGCCTACTAAGATCACCAAGAAGAGTCCGTGCAGAACGAATATTGAACGCGGGACATATTGCAATCGCGTCACAAAAAAGATCGTGACCGCCACCATTATCGTGCCGATGAACACCGCCTTCACCAAACGCACCAAATCCGATATCGAAATAAAGCGCCAAACCCCGCGATGCACGCCGAAAATCCAAAATGTCGCGGTATGAATCACCATAACAATGGGAGTAAGCAGTAACGCCTGATTCAGAAAAACGCTGGGGATGTCGGCCAGGTTGTAGCGAAACCAATACGCGAGCAGCCAGGCCGCCGGCATCATGGCGACATCGTGCAGTAAAATCACCCATCGACCTCGGATACCGGATAACAGATCGCGCAACTGCCCAAAAATACTCTTCATAATCCGATTCATTTATTCGCGGAGCCGCCCATCAGAACCGGCTCGATTCTGCGCGATTCAATGGTCCGAGAGCAAGCAGCGCTGGAGTTTCACGGTTTACGGCCTCCCCTGATCGGCCCTGCAACAACCACGTCGCGGCCAGCAGCCGAAGATAGCAATTCTTACGGGCGGCTGGCCTACTCATGTGCGTTTGGGTCACAACGGCGCCGTGTCACGGCCAACCCCATAATTGCGAGCACCACAATCGCCGCGACCGGCCAGGCGATTCGAGGGCTGAATCGGAATGCGTCGCAGGTAGCCAGTACGGCCAATATCAGGTTCGCGGCCAACACCGCAATGGTAACCTGGCCGTGCGACCAGGACGATTGTACGGCGCGCTGGTAAAAATGTGTGCGGTGCGCTCGCAAGACGTTTTCGCCACGCGCTAACCGTCGCGCCAAGGTCAGCGTCGCGTCGCCAATAAATACACCGAATAGAGTGATGTATGCGGTGACCGGTATCTGATATTTGACAACCCCCACCACACCGATGATGCCAAATAGACCGCCGAGGGCGAGACTCCCGACATCCCCAAGGAAAATTGACGCCGGAGACCAATTGTGCTTTAAGAAACCCAGCAAAGCACCAAGTACGACCGCTGTACATAGTGCAAAATCATAAGCACCCAGGGCGGTGAACCAAACACACAGGGTCCCCGCGCCGACAATCCCCTGAATTGCCGCCAATCCATCGATCCCATCCATAAAATTGTACAAGTTCGTCATCCAAACGATCCAAATGCCCACCACTACATATCCAAGCACGCCGGGAAATATTAGCCGACCGCCAATATCGATTGCCTGTATTGGGGAAACGGCATAGATCGCTATTAACGCGACCAGTAGTTGCACCGCAAGCCGCACCCCCACGCCGAGGTTTTGACGATCATCAACCCATCCAAGAGTTGCGAGGCATACGATTGAAAAACCGATAACAGACCAAGTTCCGGTCGTGTCGATTTTTATGAGATACATAATTCCAACCAATATAATTGCAACGACCGCGATACCTCCGCCAGTTGGAGTCGCGGTACTATGGGAACTACGTGCATCGGGTACATCCAGCCACGAAACCCGAATTGAATAGTCCCGAACCCACTGCGTCAGAAAATGTCCACACAACCAAGCTACCAAGACGGCGGCAATCAAAGCTGCGATATTCATTGCGTTTGCATGGGATCCAGCGTCGGCGGTATCGATTACCGCGAGCGAATGGTCTCAATCGACATCGAAAACGGCCGTGGAGAAAATCCACAATCTATGATGAAGCGGTCGTTCTTGAAACACAGATCCTCGTCGACGCGATCCGCCATGGATGCGGTTAGGTGTCGGAAACCCGGCACATGAGCGAAAATTCGTAGTGCGAATCGCAGAAATTTCATTGGAAGCGAAACAAAACGAGCGCGATAACCGGCAGCCTGCGCGATGGTCGCCACCATCTCACGATAGCTTAAGGTCTGACCACCGCCAATATTGTAAACTTTGCCATAGGACTGATTAGACCTCAGGGCCGCCACGCACGCATCGGCAACATCATCGGCATGAATCGGCTGTCGTAAACCCGTGCCGCCGCCTGGCAATGGGAACCTTGGTAACCACTTTAGAAGTTTTGCGATCGTCGCAACATTTTTGTCGTTCACGCCGTCGAAAATCATTGTGGTGCGTATTACCGTATACTCGATATCGAACAAGTTGCAGAAACGCTCAATATACCGCTCACCGTCCTCAAGTGCCCGAACAATTTCTAATTCATGGAGGTTAGCAGTTACGCGTTTTGTTAATACGCTTGTTGAACTTAAGGCAACAATGCGTTTCACACCGAGGCGTTTCGCCTTCGTCAAAATCATTGGCAAAATCCAAATTGGAGCCGCATTGATTAACACCGAGGCTTGCACAAAGTCAGCATCCGGCACCTTTTCGAAATATTCCAGTGGAATAAAGGCGTCGCGTTCCTTAGTGGTATGGGCAGAAACCCGCCTGCCTACTGAAATTACATTCCAACCTGCATTATGCAATTGTGATCGAAGCCGCGCTCCCACCATACTGCCGGCACCGAACAACAATAACGTTCGATCATCATTACTTTGCGTTGGAATGCCGGTCGGCCGAAGTTCGGAGTCGGTATTCAGTTGAGAGTTTTTTCTTAGCACTACGCCCAGTCCATGCGCCACCGCGACCGCGACGAACCGCGCAATTATACCGATCCCCACTGAAAACATCGTCAATCTGGGGTGCGCCGCACCCTGAAATTTTCGGTAGTACCTCCACATACCGCGATGCTTATGCCAAGCGACACGCAGCGGAACCGATTGACTCGAGACGCCTTTATGATGGACAACGGAGATATTTGGCGCAAATATCACGTTATACCCTGCGTCACGTACCCGCCGACATAAATCTAGATCCTCGCAATGCAAGAAATAATTTTCGTCCATCGCGCCAATCGCCGAAAATATCTCGCGCTTGATAACGAGGAACGATCCGGAAACGGCGTCGACGGCAATCGGCGTCCTGGGCAACGGTTCACCATGTTGATTCAGTGGCCCCGAGCCACTAAGCCATGGAATTCGGTCGATAGCCAAAATTTGACGGAGACTCCTCGACAGTGAAGGTTCGCGTCGACGGCTTCCTCTTTGCTCGTGACCATCGGCACCAAAAACCAGCGATCCAACAATCCCTGTGCCCGGATAGTCAGCGAATACACGTATCGTAGATCGCAATGTATGAGGTTGAATGACACAATCTGGATTCAGCAATACCAGATAGTCTCCAGTCGCATGCGAAGCCCCGATATTTACCGCTGCAGCGAACCCGATATTGCCGTCATTGCGCACGATTTCACAGTGGCCGCGCGTCGCCACTATTTCTGTGACCTGTTGCAGACTGGAGTCAGTCGATCCGTTATCCACTACAATGATTTGTGGTTCCCCGCTTGCCGCCAACACCGACTCCACGCAGTCCCGCAACACCCCACCGGCGTTATAGTTAACAATTATGACGGAAGTCCGTAACGACTCAGACATGTTTTCGCCAGTACGGTCTTAGAAAACCGCGGACCATGGCGTCGCGAAGCGCCGGCACAGTCGCTTCGCGACTTCTCTGCACTGCCGACCGTCTGCGAAGTATTGCGGGTAATCCGCGAATGGCATCGATTTTCGCACTGAGGATCGTGCGCAACCGCCCTCGTGCGCCGTAATACACAACGGTCATGATATTCAAGAAGAAATGTTGAGGAAGATACCGCCAAAGTAATGTTGGCGGCATATTCTTGAAATAGCTCCACACTAGGTTGCGGTGACCGTGATAGATCGAAAAATCACTGCTCCGGCCAGTGATCGCAGAGCCAACATGGAATACTACGGCGTTGCTTACCGCCTGGCATTGATATCCCGCGAGCCGCATTCGGAACCCCAAGTCAACATCTTCAAAATAACAGAAGAAAGACTCATCAAAGCCACCCAGCTCCGATATCACACGTCGATTGTAGAATGCCGCGGCTGCGCATGGCGCAAATATCTCCCTATCTACGGTATCCATTGACGTCGTCGGCTCACCATGCATTCTGCGCCACGCCAAACCAGAAACATGGTAGTTGTCGCCAATACCATCTAGTCGGTTGTGATCTGCATCATCGATCATTTGTGATCCAAATCCAGCGGCGGAGGGATATTTATTGACCGCTGCAACCATCGTCTCAATCCATCGTTCTGTGGGAAACGCGTCCGGATTAACCGATGCAATCCACGCAAAACGTTCCGCATGGGCAATACCGTGATTAAGCGCAGCAGCAAAACCCGTATTTTCCCTAAGCCGCAGTATTGTGATATCAGTGAAATGTTTCTCGATCGTAGCAACAGACTCGTCAGTGCTACCATTATCAACGACAATGATCGAGCCCGGCGCCGAACTTTGCGTGATCAAAGCATGCAGGCATCGGACTAATAGGTCGCCGCCATTCCAATTCACCACTACCACGGCAACGTCGGTACTTGCGATCATACGACGTCGAAGATTTCCGAACTCATGTACTTTGCTGGCGGTATTGGATGTCTTGTTCAGATGTCCGACGCGTCCTCACGCCATACTGTCAACCGCGTAGGATTTCACGAATTACATATGTCGGTTTGTTTTGCGCCTCGTGATAGGTGCGAGTCTGCAGCTCGGCCAGCAACCCCACCGTGATAATTTGAAGCCCGGAAAACATCAAAAATACCGCCAATAACAACACAGGTCTATCCGCTAATGGCACCTCAAAAAATAGTCTTTCGATAACCAAATAGGTCGAGAGTATTAATCCAATTCCGCCAAACAATAACCCGAAAGCTCCAAAAAACTGCAGGGGCCGACTGGAATAGCTCAGCAGAAATTTAACTGTAATTAGGTCCAGAATAACCCGAAATGTTCGCGACAGTCCGTACTTTGACCTGCCGCTCGTTCGGGCCCGATGATTGACCTTGACCTCAGCAATTCTCACTCCGATCCAGCTCGCTATGGCGGGGATAAAACGGTGCATTTCACCGTAGAGCTGAATATTATCGACTACGTCCCGTCGAAATGCCTTTAAGGTGCATCCATAGTCATGCAGATTGACGTCGGTTGTAAAAGATATCACTCTATTTGCGAGCATCGACGGAATCCGGCGCAGCAACAATTTATCCTGTCGTTTGTGACGCCAACCGCTAACAAGATCATAGCCTTCGCCAACCTTGTGTAATAGAGCCGGGATATCCCGAGGATCATTTTGGCCGTCTGCGTCCATGGTTATGATAATGTCGCCAGACGATGTGTCAAAACCCGCCGCCATAGCTGCGGTCTGGCCAAAATTTCGGCGGAACTTCACCACCACGACGTTCGGGTCCGATTTCTGGATTTCGCTAAGCCGCAAGTAAGAGTCATCGGTACTACCGTCATCCACAAATATAATTTCATACTCGTTAGCACCGGCGCGCATAACGTCACTAATCTCGTTGTATACTCTGCCTATATTGCCCTGTTCATTGTAAACCGGCAGGACGATTGACACGTTCGCATTTTTCTCATTATTCATAATTTGTTTCCTGGGACCGACTTGCGTTCCGCGGCAATTGTTAACTCCTCATATATATTTAATGAATCAGTGTCACCATTGGTTACGGTCAACCAATCCAGCCATTCAACACATCAATGACACCATGGTCGAATGTCATATCCCACGACGTCGCCCAGTTTACTCGTGAGTTTGCAAGCCGGCGATCATGATCTTTAGCGCGCACCACGGCTTCGCGTAATCCTTTCATCACTCCGTCGATTGTAGGGGTCGTGGCAAGAATATTGCCGGAAATTGACTGTAATTCAACCTGGGTTTTGTTTAGACATTCGTTGGTGACGGCGATCGCTCCCGCCGCCGCCATTTCTATCGGTAACAAGCTCGGATGCGGCGTGTACATCAGGCTTAACCCAATATCATACTGTGGCAACAAACTACGGTACGTATCAAGATCCACCTTTCCCAGCATCGTCAAGTTGTTCTCGCACGGCAGCGGAATATCGCCATGCGAACTCCCTATACCGTGAAATTCCCACTCGCCATCAAAAATCCCATTTTCAATCGACGTGGCCAAGGCTTGGTAACCAATTTCAAACATATTTCGGGCCGCGTGGCTCTCGGGGCGAGAATAGAACAAGAGTTTCCCCGGCCGGCGCTCAGACAGTGTTAACTCTTCGTCGGCATAATTAATAATAGCGTTCTCGAACGAGGCGGTCTGGTCCTCTGCATCTCGTGTTGTGCCAAAGTTGTATCCTACGTTATGTCGCCGAAAATAATCTCGGAGAAGTTCCGTAGAATATAGTCCCCGATGGGGAAGGTCATACGACGCGTGGGACTGAGCAAAATACGATCCCATCGGAAATGTAAACGGTTCGTACTCCTGAATAAGGTAAATAAATTCGTCGCAATTAAGGTGTGACAATGCCGCATCAGCTATGAATGCCGTCCACCATGTTGTCGCAACAAAAGTATCATTAGGATTGACCGCCAGCGGCACGGTCCGATCGAAATGGTAACCGACCTCGACCGACTCGAATATTCCCGTCAAATCCTCATAGGTCGATACCATGTCGCGCCATCGCGGCATATCGACATTACATTGATCGACAATTACAAATCGTACTCGACGACCGCTAGCCACTAGTTTACGGGCGAGGTTGAACTTGGCAATATACCCCCCGTAAAAATTCTCGAAGTTAATTTCCGGAATTAGAATGTTGACTCGCTCAAATTCTTCCACGTCCACCTGTAGGCTCAATGGCGCAGTTTTCGTCTGAATTCGAGTCAGAACTTCGATGTTATAATACGACTCCCTGGCCCGGCGCATGACAACCCGCAAAGGAACCGACAACCTTGACCGCGCAAGTTTGACAACGGCTTTCGCAAACAGCTTAGACGCCCGCATTAGCTCTCACCATATGCATCCCAGTCAACCACTATGGGCGCGCCGGCATCGCCGCTGCGCCAATCGCGCTACGGCAAACCCCATACCTAAACGAAGTTCGGCGTCGTCCGTAGTGTGACGAAGTGTGACGATCTTGACATGCAGTGCCAACAGCCTAAGCGCCGTTATAATGCCGCCCTTATAAAGGTTTAGTTCGACACGTTTGCTTCTGGGAATATCGACACAGCGCTGTTGAATCACGTGCGCTATAAGTTGTAGACGCCGGCATTCGTACCGGTATACCGTCAAAGAAACATTATATATCCGAACCAATTCTGCTTTGAGCCGGGTAGGAGCAACTAATCCACCAATCGATCCAATGATTGCCGCGATACGTCGAGCCAGAGTCGGTGTCTCGAAACTACAATGGCCGATCACACTGTTCCCATACTGAATGTAATCGTAAAGTGCGGACGGTACATAGCTGATTTTCCCCTTCGACAATGCGACACAGGCAATCCAATGATCATGAAATGCATCACCGACCCGGACCGGAAAAGGCAGTATGAACTCCAATAATCGCTGCCGAAACATCAATGCCGCTCCGGTCACCGTGTTGGCAAGTAGCATTAGATCGAGTTGTTGGTAGTAGTTCTTTCTCTGCTGCCAGTAGGTCGGTGAAATCTCACAGCCGTCAGCACCAACAATACGCATGTCACTATAGACAAGCTCGACATTTTTCTCGAAGGCGCCGAGCAGAGTCGCGAGCTTTTCTGGAAACCAATAATCGTCCTGATCAGCAAGTGCGATCCATTCGACATGAGGTGGAACATATGCTAATGCGCGTTCGAAATTTTCGTAAAATCCGACGTTTGACTCATGCAACCGCAAACACAACCGTTCGTCTTCAGCACATTTCTCCGTTAACATACGCTGCGATTGGGGATTCGATGCATCGTCACAGACGATACAAATCCAGTCTCGAAACGATTGCGACAAGATCGATTGCAATTGCCGCTCAAACGCTTCCGGTTCGGGATTATAGGTTGCCATACAAATGGCCACCCGCGCGGATCGATGCGCCGCGGCAGACGGAACACTGATGGGCTTATTGACGCATTTCGCGATCATTGTCTGTCCCAACACGACATCATGTGCTGCGCCATTTGCCAAAAACACGTGCAGAGTCACCACACACGGACGTTCCTTCGGGATTTGGGACAAATCAGCAAGCCCCACGAAATCGGTCTGCTGACCACCGCCTCCACGTTTGAAACAGAACAACTCACAAGTCGATTCTCCGATTCCTAATTCCAGTCCGACGATCTCAGAGTTCGGATGCAAACAAACACCGTATATGGGTAGGCTGTTACCTAAACCAATGGTAAGCACTTCAGGAATGGGTTGATCTAATTGGACGTTGATCCGATCGACCAGAGAGTCGCCCGGATCTCCCGCAGACGACTGCAAAGTATTACGCAAAGATCGCTTCATTTTATGCACGCGTCAACCCGTCTCATCCAGACAAAAGGTTTAGTGTCACGCACTCGCCAGACCGAAGTTAGTATTCATGGACCTCGAGACTTAGGTCCGCGATTCCAAAATCCCGGCCGTCCCCCACTACATGCAATAGCAGTAAATCATATCGACGATCCACGGCGATGTTATCGTCTTCATCATCGTCAGCCGCAACCCCTAGTGATATAAAATAATCCCCCGATAAAAGCCTAAGTTGCATTTGGAACTTTATCGTCCCAACATCACCAGCCGAATGCCTGCGGATCGTCGTTTTACGGGCGCGCGTATTTGCCCCGTAAACAGTTATTCCATCGACGGTCTTCACTGTCAGGCCGTAAATTGTGCCCTCAATCGTCTCGTCGAAATATATATTGCATTCGATTTCGAGACATTCCCCCTGGACACAAGTTATCGGATCCGCGACACCACCACAGAGTACGCGATAGTCGATTATCCGTGCACGTTGGTCGCCCCAACGATACTCGGCCGCATTATAACCCTGCCGGTATTTACAACCGTCTATCGAAGGATCACGATTCAGGGTCGCGGGCGCTACTACTGGAGCGCTTGCCGCATCCGAATCACGAGATGAACTTAAGTTCTTGGCCGCCACGCGGTCGCCCCCAAACATTGCCCTAAGATAAGCGTGAACCACGTCCCTGACGTCACCATGATCTTGGACTTCCCCATCATTCAGGAAAATTGCCTTATCGCAATGTGCTTTTACGAGCTCCGTCGAGTGGGTCACGAATAAAATTGTTTTACCCTGTTGTTTTAATTGTTCAAATTTTCTAAAACATTTTCGTTGGAAACGTATATCGCCAACCGACAACGCCTCATCAATGATCAGGATATCCGGATCGAAGCTGACCGCCGACGCAAACGCCAAGCGCACATACATCCCGCTCGAGTAAGTTTTGACCGGGTGATCGAGATAATCTCCGATCTCCGCGAACTCCGCGATTTCGGCGATTGAATTCCGCGCCAGATCCGGCTCTACGCCCATGACCGCTGCGTTCATCAATGCGTTTTCACGGCCGGTGAACTCGGGGCTAAATCCAGCGCCAAGTTCAAGTAGCGCCGCTACTCTGCCGTTGACGTGAACATCACCTTCGGTTGGCCGCATCGTGCCCGCGATAATCTCCAACAAAGTCGATTTGCCTGAGCCATTCTTGCCAATAACACCGACGGTTTCCCCGGGGCGAACTTCGAACGAAACATTCCGCAATGCCCAGAATGCCTTGCCGTTATCATGGCGGCTAAACAGTTGATTGGTCAGGCGATGTATCGGCTTGTCGAAGAGATAAAAGCATTTACTAAGATCGCTGATTCGAATCACCGGCTCACAATACATCAGCGAATCCAGGTCGGAGTTTGCGAAACCATTTCGCCGCTGCCCACGCCACAAGAATACCAACTAGTAGATAAATACATAGGCCGCGAAAATTGGGCAGTCGACCCCAGATAACCACATCACGTAACTGTTCGACGATGAATGACAACGGGTTGAGATAGATGATCGGACGAATAAACTCCGGCAACGCCTCGATCGGATAAAAAATCGGGCTTGTAAAGAGCAATACCGTAGCAATAACTCCCACCACATGAGAAACGTCACGGAGATACACCGCCAATGCAGACAATCCCCATGCCACACCGGTCCCGAGTACCATGATGGGAAATAAAACGATAGGAACGAAAACGATAGTCCAATTCAGCGTAGCGCTGACCAGCATATAAAACACCACCAGCACCGCCACGCTGATAGCGGTATGAAATAGCGCGGAGAAAACCGTCACCCATGGCAATATTTCGAGCGGAAAGACTACTTTCTTTACATACTGCGGGTTCCCAATAATCAGCCCCGGAGACCGAACAATACATTCCGCAAAAAAACCGTGCACGATTATCCCTGCAAATAGAAGCGTTGAGAATTCCAAGGTCGATTGTTCACCGCCCCCCCAACGAGAGCGGAACACCACTCCGAATACAAACGTGTATACGCTCAACATAAGTATCGGGTGAAATAACGACCATGTCAGGCCTAACACTGAGCCGCGATAACGTCCAACGACATTTCTTTTAGTGAGTTGGATCACCAAATGCCAGTTTCTAATCAAGAGGGCTATTACAGAACCACGGCCCCCATATAGCGAGGCTTCGGGACTCAAGGGAGACATAACATCTTTAGCTGATCCGAATGGTTAACAGATTAATATCGGTCCTTATCGAGTTCGTGCATTACACTTAGCAAATACTGTCCATAACCGTTGCGGCTCAGCTCACCAGCAAGCGCCTCGAGCTGAGCATCACCGATATAACCCATACGGTAAGCGATCTCTTCCGGACAACAAACCTTCATGCCTTGCCTGGATTCAATAGTCGAAATAAAGGTCGATGCATCCAATAATGACTCGTGAGTCCCGGTATCCAGCCAGGCGATGCCCCGGCCCATAACCTCTACGGAAAGTCGACCCGCATCGAGGTAGCGCCGATTGACATCCGTAATTTCCAATTCTCCACGTGCCGATGGTTGAATTGTTTTTGCTATATCGACGACTTCATTATCGTAGAAATACAATCCGGTCACTGCGTAGCGCGACTTGGGGTTACTGGGTTTCTCTTCGAGATCAATGGCTCGTCCACTTTTATCGAAACTAACAACGCCATATCGCTCGGGGTCTTGAACCGAGTAGGCAAAAACGGTAGCGCCTGTCGGTTTGGCCGCAGCGCGTTGCAGCATTTCGGAGATACTGTGGCCGTGAAATATATTGTCGCCAAGTATCAGGGCGACATTCGAGGTACTGATAAATTCTGACCCGAGAATAAACGCCTGCGCCAATCCGTCTGGACTTGGTTGTACTGCATAACAAATATTAATGCCCCATTGACTGCCGTCTTTTAGTAACTGCTCGAATCGGGGTGTGTCCTGAGGTGTGGAGATCACCAGAATATCTTTGATACCCGCCAACATTAATATAGACAACGGGTAATAAATCATTGGCTTGTCATAGATCGGCAACAACTGTTTCGACACCGCCAGAGTTACCGGCGCAAGCCGTGTTCCCGAACCTCCTGCTAGTACGATCCCTTTGGTCATTTCGCTCCCAATCCGAGGCGTTGACCCGAATCACCATCGGCCGTTACCAGTGACACCCAATCCGGATTCTGCAGATACCACGTTATGGTTTTTTCAAGTCCTGATTCCAAGGTTTCGACCGGTGCCCAGCCAAGCTCCTGCGATAACTTCCGAGAATCGATTGCGTAGCGAAAGTCGTGCCCTGGCCGATCCGTTACGAAGGTGATTAGCTTTTCGTAACTCCCTTTTGCCGACGGAAGTTGCCTATCCAATACTCCACAGATCATCCTAACTAAATCCAGGTTTGCCACTTCGCAGTTTCCGCCGACATTATAGGTTTCACCGACCCGGCCTCGTTCCAGAATAGTTCGTAATGCGCTGGCATGATCCTCTACAAACAACCAATCGCGCACCTGGGCGCCCGAACCGTATACCGGTATCGGTTGTCGCGAAAGCGCTTTATCGATGACCACCGGAATAAGTTTTTCGGGATACTGATACGGGCCGTAATTGTTAGAACAATTCGACACAAGCACCGGCAGCTCGTAGGTATGGCCCCAGGCGCGAGCAAGATGATCTGAACTCGCTTTCGATGCCGAGTACGGTGAGTTCGGGCGATACGGTGTAGTCTCGCTAAATGCGCCTTCAGCGCCAAGACTGCCGAACACTTCATCGGTGGAAATATGATGAAAACGGAATTCGTCGCGCCTGGCACCTTTAAGTTGACCGTAGTGCGCACGCGCCACTTCCAGCAACGTATATGTGCCCACAATATTGGTTTGAATGAATGCGCTAGGGCCATCGATCGATCGATCGACATGGGACTCTGCGGCGAGGTGCATCACCGCATCGATATCGTATTTGCCGAAAATTTGGTGCATTTTCGCCGCATCGCATATATCCTCCTTCTCAAAGGTATAGCGACTGTCGTTCGCTACTTCCGCGACCGAGGCGAGATTTCCCGCGTAGGTTAGCTTATCAACATTCACCAAGCGCCAATTCGTACTCCGCCATAGCAGTCGAATCAGTGCCGAGCCGATGAAACCCGCGCCGCCTGTGATAAGTACCGTGCGACTCATGTTTGAGCTACAGCACTTTGGATGTCCGCGTTATCATCGAGCTTTAATACTTTGCACTCCACGAGATAATCGACGACTGCTTCAACACACTCATATACACTCATCGTCGCCGTAGTCAACCGCACATTCGGAGCCTCCGGTTCTTCATACGGTGCAGACACGCCGGTAAAATCTTTGATTACTCCGTCTTTCGCGAGTTGATAGTGCCCCTTAGGATCGCGCTCAGCGCACACATCGATTGGGCATTCGCAGTATACTTCGATAAAATCATGCTCGGAGAACAAATCCTTGACCCGTTTTCGATCCTCCGTAAACGGCGAGACAAAAGCTGCGAGAGAAATCACTCCCGCCTCGATGAATAATTTAAGCATCTCCCCGACTCGGCGCAGATTTTCGGTGCGATCCTCGCGGCTGAACCCAAGATCGCCGCATAAGCCATGCCGGACATTGTCGCCGTCAAACACGAACGTATTGCATTTAAGTTCGTGCAGACGCTCTTCTAATGCATGCGCCACCGTCGATTTCCCAGAACTTGGTAACCCGGTAAACCACAGCACGACAGCACGATGTCCGTGTAAACGTTCGCGCCAACTTCTTAATACGGTCGGCTGATGCCATTTCAGGTAGTCATTCATAGTAGTATTGATCCAGTCGACATTAATAATTTGAACGCTGACCCATATCAGCGACCACGCCCAAATAAAATCACGCGCACCGTTTTCAATGCGATCAGAATATCCAACCACATAGAGTGATTTTTTATATAGAATAAGTCGTATTCCAGCTTACGGCGAGCATCTTCAGTCGATGCACCATAAGGATGCATCACCTGTGCCCATCCGGTCAGGCCAGGTTTTACCAGGTAACGCAAGTCATAGTACGGGATTTCTTGCTCCAAAGTTTTGGTGAACTCAGGCCGTTCGGGTCGAGGACCGATGCAACTCATTTCTCCACGCAGTACGTTCCAAAGTTGCGGTAATTCGTCGACCCGCATCAGCCGCAGCAATCGGCCGACTCTGGTTACCCTTGGATCATCCTGTGCTGCCCAACGCGCTCCGTCTTTCTCTGCATCCACATGCATCGTTCGAAACTTGATAATTTCAATCGGCAGGCCTCCGGCACCGGTTCGCGATTGACGATAAAATACCGGACCCCGATCCGTGGCCACCACCAACAGGCCGGCCAGCAACATAATCGGAAACAATACAACCAAGCCAACAAGCGCCAGTACGATGTCCATTAACCGCTTCATGTTTAAAGAGATTTCATGATGAATGAGACGAAACCCGTCACTATTCACAAACCACAAATCTTTGATCTGATGAATCGGGATCTTTAACCAATACCGTTCGTAGAAATCGGCGGTATCGTGGATATCGACACCACCGAGACGAACCCGCATCAAGAGTTCTAAGAGCGACTCCCGAAGCGGAACGTTCGAGGCAACAACTATACCGGTCCAGCGCTTATTCAGCACCGCCACAAGTTCATCGCGATCTTCTACGTCTACTCGCTCGTGCAGCGATGTTGTGCCTCCCGAGGCGTTCAAATCCAAAACTGAAATCCTGCCGTCGATCGGTGATTGGGAAAAATCCTTTACGAATTCACTGAGACGATTACCCTCGCCAATCACTAGCCAACGTCTTTTACGCTCAGTCTTACGTACCGCGTAGCGAATGATAAGACGGCTTATCATCGCCAATACAGCGAATCCCAACATTCCAAATGGCAACACACTTCGCCAAAATAACGGCTCGCGCTGCAAGCGAGGTGTGCCCGCGACATATACAAGCCCCGTGACAATGACGCTGGCGACGACGACTGCCAGCACAGTTTTTCCGCACAATCGCCACCTGGAATCGGTAGTATCTATTCCATACACATCCATGATATACAGGCACAGCAGTGTCACCCCGGCGAGCCCCCACAACGGCATGGATTGGATCCCCAGCCAACTCGACAGCCGAGCCTCGTA
>JAOTWM010000479.1 GCA_029862885.1 Gammaproteobacteria bacterium | reverse complement strand
AATTGCGGATTAAAATTCCAGGCGTCATGAATTTTAATCCGGCATATATTAAGAACGATAATTGTCGCGGATAATTCGAGGCCTTCGTGTAGCTTTTTGTTATGTCAAATATTAATTGTCACTTTTTATCTAAAGTGCGATCTAGTTTACGGAAAGTAAAAACTTGTCTGATTTTGGCAAGTTTCCTGGTGTTATTTCTAAAAACTCCAGCACTCTGGGCTGTGACTGTTATCTCCGGCCCGACGTTGAGCATGGACCCCAATGGAGCAACGCCCCTTGCCGGCGTAATTCAATTGCAAATAGATCAGCCTGCACGTGTCACAGTCGTTCTGAACGACGGAGTAGAAAGCCGAACGATCGAATTTGCTGAGTTTGGAACTGACTTTTCGCTCCCTCTCTTAGGACTGAAACCCAATAACACTTACACAATAGCGATAACACTGACTGATCAGCAAAATCTCAAAACTAGCTTGACACCGCTATTGCAAGCGGTAACGAACCCGCTGCCCGATGACTTTCCGAACATGGACGTCCTTGTGAGTGATCCTGGCAAGATGGAGCCTGGATATACGATGATGGCCAGATTTATTCGGGGAGGCGCCGATCCCAATGTTACCGTTGGAACACCGGGTGCTGGGTCCGGTTCGAACTCTTACACCATCATTGTCGACAATACAGGCGATGTGGTGTGGTATTCGACGCTCGGTGAATATACGAACCATCAACTAATTAACGGAAATCTATTATACCGGATAAATTCTGACGTAATTGAAATTGACATGCTCGGTAATGAAATACGGCGCGTAACTATGGACGATCCAGGAACCGGTCTTACCCATGAGTTGCATCCAACGGCCGACGGAAAGTATCTCAGTATCACGATGCAACAAGCGACGATTCCGAATTTTCCGACTTCCGAGACCGACCCAAACGCTCCCACCGCAACGGCGAACGTGGAAGATAATCCAGTCGTTGAATTTGATCAGGCCGGCAATCTTTTGAATATATGGCCACTAGTGGACATGATCGATACAAAGCGAATTGGATACAACTCGCTCAACTTGCGGCCTGCAAGTTTGTCGCCTCTGGGCTATGACTGGGCGCATGTCAACGCTGTAGTTGACGATCAAAGTGATGATTCGATCATTATTTCTGTTCGGCACCAGGACGCTGTCG
Source organism: Gammaproteobacteria bacterium (assembly GCA_029862885.1). Classification (GTDB taxonomy): domain Bacteria; phylum Pseudomonadota; class Gammaproteobacteria; order Arenicellales; family JAOTWM01; genus JAOTWM01. The sequence continues at coordinate 2,905 of JAOTWM010000479.1, read as the reverse complement.
TGAAATTTTCTCGGGCGACTGGCGATGTAGAATGGATCTTAGGACCCCACGCTAACTGGTCGCCTGAATTTCAACCATATCTCCTCACCCCTGTCGGGCAAGTGTTTGAATGGCAGTATCATCAGCATGCCCCTACGATTACTCCCTCGGGGACAATCCTGCTCTTCGACAATGGAAACTTTAGGGCCAGTCCTTTCGATGGTAACGGGAAAATTCCCGCCAGTCAGAACTACAGTAGAGCAGTGGAATTCGCTGTCGATTCGGAAAGAATGGAGGTTCGCCAAATCTGGGAATATGGTGGAAATATCGCCGAGTCTCTGTATGCGGGACACATCAGTGATGCCAACTGGTTGCAAAAGACCGGTAATGTCCTGATTACATTCGGTGGAATCAGCTATACGGGTGGCGTACGCAATGTTGATCTGGGACTTGGGGACGTCTCTACTAGGATCATCGAAGTGACGCACGATATTCCGGCAGTCAAGGTATTTGACCTTTCGCTCTTTGACCCTGCACCGGGAGCACGGATGCAGGTATACCGGAGCGAGAGAATTCCCGACTTGTATCCCCTGGACAGCGATGCGGACGGCATTCCCGACTATAAAGATAACTGTGTCCTGGAACCAAACGGGCCGCTCGTTCCCGGCGATGCGCTCACCAGCCAGTTAGATACTGACGGAGATAGCGCAGGAAACGTCTGTGATCTTGATGATGACAACGACGGCATGACCGACGATTATGAGATCGCTAATCAACTGGCCCCGCTGGATGAATCTGATGCCGATCTCGATTGGGATGGAGACGGATTGACCAATCTGGAAGAATTTCAGCTGGGAAGTTCTGCCAATAATGCGGACACTGACGGTGACGGAGTAAATGACGGGGAAGAAGTGATACGACGACGTAACCTGACGGTTCATGAAGGAGTGGTGATGACGATTATTAATTTAATTCTCAATGATTGACCTTCATCGGACCCATTTTCCACTTCCGGACCATTCGCCGAACGGCTGGACGCCCATGGAGTTAGACAACTGAAGAAAGAACCAGGCAGGGTTATCCGGTCTTGGACACGCATTCAAATATCCATACAGTTACTATAACCTCCTGTCGAGGCTGGATATTCCCACGACTCAGAGAGCAATGCGAACGTGGCGGCGCTCCCGGGAGACATCCAGGTCGCTTGTATTCGATTTGCCAACATTGTGGACGATTTGCCGCTTACGGAATTTGGATGAAAAACGTCCGGTAACGGCCAGCGCCTTAGGCCGACACGCGTCGCTTCTGATTCAGAGGATTCGCGTTTATCGAAATCGCGCAGCATCTGCAGAATAAAAGGCGACTCCGATACTAATGGCAATCACCTGCGGGTAACTCCCAAGGACTCGAGCATACTGGAGAAACTGTCGAGTCGGCTTCTCCGCAAGAACTGGCTTGCTGCTTCCTGTGACCGACTGGAACAATGATCGTATGCACTTTTGTTGGACAAGAGTTCGCCTAAAACGCGCAACCACGGTTCTACGTCCTGACCGGGGTTATAAAACTTGCCTTTCCGGCGAACTGCCGGACTTACCGGCACCAAATAATCGACACCCAGTTTCGCCTCCGGTAACCCACCGATATCGCTGGCCACGACTGGGATGCCGCGAAGCATGGCTTCTACCACCACATACCCGAAAGTCTCAAACCAGATAGAAGGAACGGTCAGTATACTGGTCTGCTCCCAGACCTCATTCAGATCATCGGCGGGTGGAATTATGAAAATGTTCGGCCGTGAAACAAGTGAACGGATTACGTTGTCATCGGTGCCCCAGCTCGGAACCACGGCAAATTTTGAGTCAGGCAATCTCGAAGCAAGTTGTAAAAATATGTCCAGGCCCTTTTCCACGCAGGGGTTAATCAACGTTAGATATCCATGGGAAAACCTGCCGAGGTTGTTAAACGGACCGGGCCCGTATACTGGCAAGGAGACAACGGTAGACTCGAGCTTACTGTAGGTTTTTATGTAGTGGCGGACAAAGTCGCTAATTACGAAGATCCGACGCGCTCTGCCCATCAATTTTGTCTGTCGGGCGCTCGTATGGTGCGATAGCGGCCCGAAGGGCAAATGTATTACCGTCTGCACGATCTGAATCACTTGAGAGGGCGCGTATTGAATTGCGCAGTCCAGCAAAATGCGGCGCTTATCGTCGGATACAAGAATCAGATCGGGTCTGAACCGTCGTATCGTATCGTGCACATGTTTCTTGAGCATGGTTGGGGAACGTTCACTCAGCGCTTCAACATCAACGTCGTTGTGGGAATAAAAAAAGCAGGTTTCACTGTTCGACCGAATGTCGACGCCCCGCTTCGACATTTCGATGACCAGTTCCGCATAAGAGGTTGGGCCTGCACGGCTGGTCAGCGCGGGGCAAATTGCGAGACACTCATGGCCCCTGCTGGCGAGATCTTCAAGCAAAAGGCGAGTCGACTTGTTTCCGCCGCCTAAAGAAGGAAGGTGGACCTGGTCCTGGAGTAAAAGTACCTTCATGTAGAACCTCAATGTAACTACGGTGCGCCTAAATCTTAATATCGTCGACGCCTATTTTCCGCGAAATCGCCGGCGGCAAGTGTTGCAATGGCGGAGGACAGCGCATCGACGTCATGAGCGGTCGAGAAATTTCGGCCGTATTCCGGAAACAACTGCAAATCGGCGATTTCTACGATATTCTGTAGGAAGATCGACATATTTAGCACATCCCGTGGGGCTGATTTGATGGAGTACCGACCGCGTATTTACGGGATGCGAATCCGGCGTAGGACTATCGGGCCGGATTATTGAAAATCTAGACTTCCCCTTAAGCCGAGCCGATCTTGGCCGCAGCAGAAGGAGTCATTGCTCGATGTCCGAAATCGTTCGCAAACC
>JAOTWM010000059.1 GCA_029862885.1 Gammaproteobacteria bacterium | reverse complement strand
GTACCGCGACTTGCACCGGCAGAGGTGGCTCGAATCGTCGAGCTGTTCGAAAGCCACGGCGCGACCGCAAAGATCAGTTCGATCCATGTCAACGGTTGGTTCGGGGACTTCGATAAACTCAGTATGACACGTATCCTGATGCAGGAATGTTTCGATACCGATATCGACAGATGCCGGGGTAGTTTCGTTTTCGTTGGCGATTCGCCAAACGACTGCCCGTTGTTTAGGCACTTTTCGAACTCGGTCGGAGTGGCAAATATCGGGGAATTTTCCGCTTCGCTGGAGTTTGCTCCGGCCTATGTCACCAAGGGGTCCAGCGGAGCCGGCTTCACAGAAGTCGCGGATCTGTTGTTGCGTGCGCGGTAGCGATAAACGGTATTCCTTGAACCGTCGTGCGCAAAAAGCTATCGTAGGTCCGAATCACTGAGATTTGCCAAGGCCAACTTGTACTCCACCAATCCTAGCTTGTTGGAGTATTAGAAGGCCATCACCAGACGGAGGATTTTATATGTACCTGAATATACCATTATGCTACCGAATGAGTCGCAGTGCATTGATGGCTCTCTTGTTCTTGTTTGGGATGTCCACGGCGTTTGCCGCGGGGGACTGTCCGCGTGGCCTGCTCGACGAACAATACTGTGACCTCGACGGGGATTTGGTGGCGGATTTGCCTTTGGATTCCGCGGAGTGGGTTGATCCCGACACCATCATATTTTCCTATACGCCGGTGGAGGATCCCGCCATTTACGCGAAGGTGTGGGACGGATTCGTCAAGCATATGTCCGAGGTGACCGGCAAGAAGGTAGTATTTTTCCCCGTGCAGTCTTATGCCGCGCAATACGAGGCGATGCGTTCCGGGCGCCTGCATATCGCCGGTGTGAATACCGGCGGCAATCCTGTTGCGGTCAATTGTGCGGGATTCGTGCCATTCGCCATGATGGCCTCAAAAGACGGCTCGTTTGGTTACGAGATGGAAATCATCGTGCCTGCCGACAGCGATATTCAGACGCCGGCGGATATCAAGGGCCGAACCTTGGCATTCACTTCACCGACCTCAAACTCAGGGTTTAAGGCGCCGTCAGCGTTATTGAAAGCTGAGTTTAATCTGATTGCAGAGCAGGACTTCAACACGGCATTTTCCGGCAAGCATGACAACTCCGTTATGGGAGTTGCCAACAAGGATTACGAAGCGGCGGCGGTGGCCAATTCCATCATGAACCGTATGTTTGATCGTAAAGCCGTAGACCCTTCCAAAATCCGCACGATTTATAAATCCGCGACGTTCCCGACCACGGGTTATGGGCATGCCCATAACCTGCATCCGGAAGTCGCGGCAAGAATAAAGCAAGCGTTCTTTACGTTCCCTTGGGAAGGATCGGATCTGCAAGCCGAGTTTAAGAAGGAAGGCAAGTTTGTGTCGATTCATCACAAATCCGACTGGGCCGTGATTCGCCAGATCGACGCGGCGAATGACGTGAGCTACGCCTGCAAGTAGGGGGTATTGGGCACAAGGACGCAACGCGACCATGCTGCGCCTGGAAGACCTGGGAAAGCGGTACAAGACAGGAGACCAGGCGTTAACGGGTATTAACCTCGAGGTGCCGAAGGGCCAGGTCATGGCCCTGATCGGCCCATCGGGGGCGGGCAAGAGTACCCTGATCCGCTGCGTAAACCGGCTGGTGGAGCCCACCGCCGGCCGGGCCTGGCTCGACGATCTTGAGCTCACTGCTTTAGGTTCCGGCGCGCTGCGCCGGGCGCGCCGCAGCATGGGAATGATCTTCCAGGAGTACGCGCTCGTCGAGCGTTTGTCGGTTATGGAAAATGTCCTCTCCGGCAGGCTCGGCTATGTCGGGTTTTGGCGAAGTTTTGCGCGCAAGTTTCCACAGAGCGATATCGATCAGGCATTCCGTTTGCTTGAACGGGTGGGCTTGGATCACATGGTGGACAAAAGAGCCGACGAGTTGTCCGGAGGCCAGCGCCAGCGTGTCGGAATCGCCCGCGCGCTGATTCAAAACCCCGAAGTATTGTTGGTGGACGAGCCGACTGCGAGTCTGGATCCGAAAACTTCCCGGCAGATCATGCGACTCATTTGCGAACTCTGCAAAGAGTCGAATCTCGCGGCCGTCATCAATATTCACGATGTATTGCTGGCGCAAATGTTTGCCGAGCGTATCGTGGGGCTGCAGCTTGGAGAGATCGTCTACGACGGGCCCCCCAACGGATTGACGCCAGAGGTGCTGACGCAAATCTACGGAGAAGAAGATTGGGCGGCCACCATTGAAGCGGTCGATGACGACGACAATAACGTAGAAGAATCAGCAAGTGGTAGATAGCGTGACGACACTCCCGGGCACAGGCCGCACCTGGTCTCGCCCGCCGTTTATTAAGAAGCCTTGGGTACGATGGGGCGTGTGGTTGGCGGTGGCGATCTATCTATTCGTTGCCATCACTTCAATGGAAGTCGATTGGAGCAGGGTGATCGAAGGCTTGCCGCGGGGCAAGAAGTTTTTGCTGGCGTTCTTGCCACCCAATTTTGCTTCGCGTTGGGACTCGATCGTCGACGGCATCTATGAGAGCCTGTGGATGACAGTGACATCCACGGTGGTGGGCATCGGACTTTCGATTCCCATCGCTCTGGGTGCGGCCCGTAATCTCTCACATCCGATAGTCTATTATTCTTGCCGGGGAATTGTAGCGTTGTCGCGGACCTTTCCGGAGATCATATTGGCAATTTTTTTCGTGAAACTGTTCGGTTTTGGTCCGTTCGCGGGATTTCTGGCTTTGAGTATTGCCACCATAGGTTTCTATGCGAAGCTGTTGGCGGAAGACATCGAGGATATGGACGCCGTGCAGGCTGAGGCGGTGAAGGCGACCGGTGCGGGCTGGCTGCAGTGGCTTAATTACGCCGTGCAACCCCAAGTGATGCCGCGCATCATCGGTTTGGGGATGTATCGATTCGATATTAATTTTCGCGAATCGGCGGTGGTGGGAATCGTTGGTGGCGGCGGTATAGGGGCGACTTTGTTGACAGCATTCGATCGTTATGAGTTCGACTCCGCAGCGGCGATCTTACTCGTGATTATCGGTATCGTGATGGCGGTCGAGTATAGCTCCGGCATTATCAGAAACCACATTAAATAGCGAACGAATGGCGGTCGTCGAGCGCGGTAGTACCAAAATCTGGCATCGCCGCGAGCGTGGCAAGCAGTTTGCGATATGGGCGGTGTGGCTGCTATCGACCGCGATATTCGTCTATTGCTGGCATCTTATCTCTGGCAAGACGGTGTGGTTTTTTGTAATGGATGCGCCGGCTCAAGCGATCGATCTGGCGGCACGAATGACTCCACCCAAGTGGTCCTATATGAACTCGCTGTGGCGGCCGATCTGGGACACCATTAACATCGCTACATTAGGCACTGTTATCGCACTGATTATTGCGGTACCGGTCGCGTTCTGCGCAGCGCTCAATACGACCCCAAGCGTTCTCTTCGTGCGACCAGTGGCACTGTTTATTATTGTCTCATCGCGTTCGATTAATTCGCTGATTTGGGCCCTGATGTTGGTGGCCATCGTCGGTCCCGGCATATTTGCCGGGGTAATAGCAATCGGTCTGCGTTCGATCGGCTTCTGCGCAAAATTGCTCTACGAAGCGATCGAGGAAATCGATGAAACACAAGTGGAAGCGATTGTTGCGACCGGCGCAAGCGGCCCTCAAAAGTTGATCTACGGCATCGTCCCACAGGTCATGGCGGCGTTCGCGGGGATATCCGTATTTCGATGGGACATTAATATTCGCGAGTCGACAGTACTCGGGCTGGTGGGAGCAGGGGGGATCGGACTGCAGTTGGATGCCTCCATTTCCACCTTGGCGTGGACCCAGGTTTCCTTGATCTTGTTGGCGATTCTCGCCACAGTAATCGTGAGCGAATGGGTATCGGCAAAGGTACGCCACGCCATTATCTGATCGAAGCGGACTGACGGAACTTTTACGCAATGATCACACGCGCGGCGGTCGGCATCGATTACGACGGTACTATCGCCGATACCAATGCACAGAAAAAGCGTTGGATTCATGAACATTGTGGGATTGATATCGAGTCGTATCAGTGCGATCGCAGTAGCTGCGTTCCCATCATCGGCCATTCCCGTTATGAAGACATGGCCGCTGCTATATACGACAGGACATGGACGCTCCGATCACAACCAGTGGCCGGGGCGCTCGCTGCACTTTATGAGTTGAATACGCACTACGATACATTCATCATCACCGCGCGCCTGCCTAACCGCGTGGCTTTCGCTCGTGAATGGCTTGAGGCCCATGAATGTAGCGGCTTAATTAAGGACGTGCTCACATCGGCCGGTGAAGACAAAGAGTCCGTGTGTCTTAGGCTTGGAATAAGCGTGCTCATTGATGATGATCCCCGACACCTACTGCCGATTACCAGTTTGTCTCTTCGTCCGTTGTTGCTCAAGGTGGGTTTGAATAGCGAGCAGCAGGCCGAGATAACGTTGCCCGCGTATCGATCGTGGCAAGAGGTCTTGGAAGTACTGACGCCATAAGACCACTTTTGGTTCGTGACGCTTTACGCCGCCTGCCTCTAGCCCGGATAATTCGTGATCGGTTCGGACTTCAGGGATAATAGGGCGTAGAGCGGTTGGAGGTGACGCCGAAAACCGCCGCTCGGTTGAATCCGAACAGGACAAACTGTACACCGGACCCGGGTCGCAATACACGGAGTAATTGATTGATTGATTTATGGGCACGATTGCTGATACATCGTCCGCCTTCGTGCAATATGCGGGCTAAGCCTGTTGCTGCTGCACCTCTCCTTCCCTGCGTTTCGCCGCCCCGAACACGCCCGCCCCGACGGCCCCGATGGCCGCCCCTTTGCCGGCGTCGTCGTCGACAACTTCGCCGATCACAGCGCCGGCCAGCGCACCACCCAGGATTCGCTTTCGCCGTTTCTCTTTCGGTTCGGCCGACGTCGCCGCCACGGGCGCTGCCGCTTGCGCGGGATCAAATTCCGTCTTCGATTTCACCCACCCGTAGCACTGGTACTCGTCGTTGGACTGTTGCTCCGCACTCTGCCCTTTCGTCGGATATCCGGCGAGCTCGGCCGCCGTTGCCGCGGTAAAGACGAGGCACGCAGGGAGCGAGCATGCAATCAACCAGTGGAACTTCGACATTTCGGTCTCCTCGAGATTAGACAACGGTGCAAACGGCCATTGCCGTCCTGAAACGGGTGAATGTAAATGAAGCCAAAGGCGGTCGCGGCCGCCTGCAATATGGGATCGAGCGCATCGTCGCGCATGCGGTTATTTGCCGCCAGCATGCCCGCGCACAAGTCCCTAAGCGCATCCGGTCGGGCACCAATGAACTCAGGCAAAGGCTCGCCAGACTAATCTCGTTCGCCGACGAATACTCCATCGGGACGCAAGCCTGCAAAGGCAAACCGTGTGTCCTCGGTCAGCACGCCGTGAAGTCGAATGATTTCTTCAAGAGTAAGTTCGTTCTTTCCTGCCTGGAGAACTGCCCGGCCCCAACGTTCCAAACGGTTACGCGGTGCACGTTCACCTTCGATCTCAAAGCTGGCACGGCTGTCGGCAAGCAGCAGGAAACTGGCAGCGCGCAACAAAGTGGCGGCCGGTGCGGCCTGCCGTCTCCGCTGCCCGTTCTGCCAGCCCTAGTTGCGCAAACTCTTCCAGCGCTTGTGTTCTGCAAATTACGGGACAATAGTCGCCAGTTCCAGGCAGATTATCTTTGACGCGGTGGCGTTTGGAGAGTCGTGTCATTCCAGTGAAATACGCTTTTGTATCCAGGGCGTCGACCGCTGTGACGTTGGGGGCATCCTCAACATCAAGAGTTTGACCGGTCATGGCTTTATAGAAAAATCAGGCGCGGCGTGTCATTGCACCAGTCGGTGCAGACCTGACGTAGTTTTCCAGAACGGGCTTAGGGACTGCGGCAAGGACGAGCCTCAAGATCAGCAAGTCGATATCCTCATGCCACAACGCAAAAGTCAGATGGTCGGCAAACTGATCGCCTGGGTAATATCGTTTGTCGAAAACACGCCAGCGACCTTCCTGTCGCTGGCTGCCTCGAACATGTTTCTCTGAAATACAGCTTGGTTGTCGAACCGGGGCTCGCAAGTTGAGCGCCTGGACGAGGGTTGCCCAACCGGCAATTTGCCTCCCCTGAGGAACCGGCTCGCTTTGGAAGCTCAGAGGCGTTTCAAATCCAAAGCGCATCGGTCGAAAACCTCGTTAATGAAGTCAAAAATTCGTCGTTAATCGTTCAGTATGTCCAAAAACACATGACTCATTTTTGCCGAAAACGCCAGAATTCAGATCCCATTTACGGCAGTGACGAGTCCTTTCGTTTTTCGTCTTTCATTGCTTAGGGCGTCATGGCAGGTCCGCTCGTCTGGTGAGACGTAATGGGACGCTTTGTTTTGAGTTCTTCGGATTGTTGACATAACCCCTAATTTTTATATCCTTGAGTTTTCCTTCGAGTACTACCGCAATGTTCTTACGCTTCTCGCCGAAGACCACTTGCTTTTGGTCGTGAAAATAGACATCAAGCTTGATTTTGACTTTATCTCCGGATTTCTTGTACGAACCGACTGAATAGTGATTTCTGCCGCCGCCCATGACGTGTTTCTTATCATCGCAGAATATCAGGATGCCTCTATTCTCCCAACCGTATATACCTGCGATTTCGACGGTCCAAATACCGCTTAAAGGCATGATCTTTCTCCTCGAATGTTGTTTGTCAAGTGGTTAAAGTAAGTGATTGGTGTGGCTATTGCCATGACCAAACGCAGAGTTAATTTGTTCATTTTCATTTATCAAGCGATTGCAATACGCTAAATTGTTTTTTCGCCGTCGGGAAACGAATCCTACCATTGTTTTCCCTTCGGCCCCTTCAGTGGCAGCCAGTTCTGCGCGAACGTCGATCGGCATGTCCGGAAGTTCTCGGCCCGCAAGCTCGAAGAATTACTTAAGCGAACCGATGCGTCCATCCAGCTGCATGTCGATGCCCTCAATCTGTAGTAGATTCGCGATCGAACCCGTAACCTGTGCGGTCAATCAGATCTTGTTAACGCGCGACATACAACACCTAATCAAAGAATACATCCATATTAACGCTTGCACCCCACCCTGGGGAAATATTGTTACAGTCGACTTGCCTCGTCAACGAAGGAGGTCACCAGACGTTCTGCTAACGATACGGAACTTCTTTTCGGATAATACTTGCGGTGGGTGTTACGAGGAATCGCTTTGACTCATTTCTCTAAGTCAGAGTTGCTCATTTCAAGGCTCCTTAAATACATAACTAACGTAACAGAAGTCTCTGTTGTTATTTACATCTGTTTGGCCCGATATCTTCTCGCGGGATACGCACAGCACTACCTGCGGGTATCTGCGAAGCGCATCGTTGAGGGGAATCGGCGTGTCCGATTGGTAGCGGCTGAGGCCCAGTCGCAAAACGCGCTGTGCGTAAGTGGTGGGCAGATAAAATACCCTTGACCCTCGTCACAGCCACGAGCTTTGAGAAACGCCAACTGATCCTGCCGCTCGATCCCTTCCGCAATCAGCTGCAAGTGAAGACTGTGTGCTAGCGAGATAATCGCTTCGGTGATCGCCGCATCGCTTTTGTCGTGATCTATCCCCTGAACGAAAGACTGATCGATTTTGAGTGCGGTTACCGGCAGTCGTTTCAAATAGCTAAGTGAGGAATAGCCGGTGCCAAAGTCGTCGACGGCGATTTTCAAACCAAATTGTTTGAGTGCGCTCAGTGTGTCCAGGCCAGTATGTATGTCTTCGAGCAGGATCCCCTCTGTTAATTCGAGTTCGACGCAGGATGGATCTACCGCGGTTGCAGCAATGACGTCTGTTATACGGGACACCGGATTCTTCTGTCGAAACTGGGCCGCTGACATGTTGACAGAGACCGTTAAATGCGGAAGGCCCAATTCATGAAGCTCTGCTGCCTGTGTGCAGGCAGTGCCTAGGACCCATTCTCCCAACGGCAGGATGACGCCGGTTTCTTCGGCTAGAGGGATAAATTCGTTGGGTGAAAGCAGACCATGATCTGGATGTTGCCAACGAATCAGCGCTTCCATGCCCATGAGCCTGTTTAGTTGAATATTAACCCGGGGCTGATAGTACACTTCGAACTGTTCATTCTCTATCGCTTTGCGTAATTGGGTCTCCATGGACAGTTTTCTTCTGGCCGACTTGTCCAACGACTGATGATAGAATTGAAATTGGGAGCCCGGTTCTTGCTTAGCATGATTCATCGCTACATGGGCGCGTTTTAGTAGAGTCTCGGCGGTTCCTCCATCCACAGGATAGGCGCTGACCCCCACACTTACGCTTACGTATACTTCATGGCCCTCGACGACGAATGGCTCCTTGAATGATTTGACGATGCGCTTGGCAACAAAGATTGTGTCTTCGGCGCGATGAATTTCCGGCAGCATAATAACGAACTCATCCCCGGCGAGCCGGGCAACGTCTTCGCGTATCTCCGCAACAAACTCGGAATTGTTGTCAGCGGCTCCTTCCCGGGATACCATGTCGGCACTGCGAATCGATGCAAGCAGCCTATGGGCGACAACTATTAATATTTGATCGCTCGCCCGGTAACCCAGTGTGTCATTGATGCGCCTGAAGTTATCGAGGCCAATAACAAGTATGGCTACGGCCCGGTCATGGCGTTGGCTTTTGGCGATGTTGCGCCGCAAATTCTCCGCGAACAACGCGCGATTTGGGAGGCCGGTCAAAGCGTCATAGTTAGATAAATACCGTATCGTCTCTTCTGAATGCTTTTGTTCAGTAACATCCTGGATGGTGCATATGGCGCTCGTAACGTCGCCGTTTTCAGCAGTTGTAAATTCAGCCTCCTGATAAATGTTTCGTACTTGGTCGGGCTCGACCAAAATACGGAGCGGAATGCCATAATTCTTGCCTTCCTTTTTCCCCCGCTCGATCGCGAGGCTGGCTGATTCGCGATCATCTGCATGCAATTGCGCAAGAAAATTTTCTACATTTACGAAGGGATCTAAGTCGGTTATTCCGAAAATATCGCCAATTCCATTTGAATGATGTATCAAATTTGCGTCAACATCCCACTCCCAATGCCCGATTCGTGCGATGCGCTGTGCTTTAGAAAGCCGAGCTTCGCTGCGGATTAGGTTATCGGCAGTGCGCTTTGCGCGCAGCACATAGTCCATCCGATAACTAAGCAGAGGGTAATTAATAGGTTTAGTGATGAAGTCGGTGGCACCCATATCGTAGGCGGTGGCGATAGACTCTGTATCATCCAGGCCGGTCATCATGACAATCGGAATATGTTTGGCGTACGGCAGCTGCCGTAGATGCTCGCAGGCATCGAAGCCGTCCATATTGGGCATCATGATATCCAACAAGATGATTTCGGGGCGCGTTTTCTCGGCGATGGACAACGCTTCGAGTCCATCTCCAGCATCGTGGACGACGTAGCCTTTTGGTTCCAAGTGTGACCGGATAATATGACGCGCGCTGATATCGTCGTCGACCACCAGAACCACTGGCGGTGTGTTTGGACAGTGGCCGTCGCTAGCCACTTACAAACCTCTGGTATGTAGCGTCGGTATTCTCCCTTGAATTCATTACCTCGCTGTCCGGATTCTGATACTGAGACTGCAATAGATGCGTCGTTGCCTCGGCGCTGGATGGGCGCGACATTAAATACCCTTGCGCGAATTCGCACGATAAGCGTTTTAAGTGATCGAGGTCTGATACTTTGTCGCCGACCTCGGCGATGGCCTGAACCCCGAGATTGTGGGTTAACTCAAATAAGGCCTTAATGATCTCCTGCAAATGTGGGTCGCTTGTCATGTTTTCCATGAGGGACCGATCGATTTTCACCATATCGAAAGGACACTGGCGGATGTATCCGAAAAAGGAACTTTCTGTTCCAAAGTCACAAATACAGAGCTGAACACCGCAGGCCCGCAACTCACGTATGATTTCCAATGCCTGGGCTTTGTTTTTTAGCAATGACGTTTCCATGATTTCAAGCTGCAAGTTACTGGGCTCCAACCCAGTATCATTGAGGAGGTCCGTGATGATTTGCACAAAATTGGGTTGTAGCAATTCCTGGCTGGAGATATTTACGCTAATGAAATGTTCCGAATTGGGCCACTGCTTTTTCCACTCGCTCATTTGTTGGCAGGCTTCCCGCAAAACGTAACGGCCGATAGGCACGATGAGCCGTGAATGTTTGGCAATTTGCAGGAAGTCGCCCGGACTAAGCAGTCCGCGTGTCGGATGTTGCCATCGTAGCAATGCTTCGAATCCCAATATTTCACCAGTTTTCACGGCATGGATCGGTTGGTAGTGAAGCCTAAACTCGTCACGGTCAAGTGCGGTGCGAAGTTCGGATTCCGTCTCCAGCACGTTCAGCATGCGGGAGTGCATTTGGGAATCAAACATTTCGTAACGGGCGCGGCCGGTTGACTTGGCCTGATACATCGCCAGATCGGCGTCGCGGAGCATGTCTTCTGGTCGCTGGTACCCGGTGCTGCTGACGGCGATACCTATGCTGGCGGTAATCACCACCTCATGGCCGTTCAACTTAATGGGTTCAGCCAGGTGTTCTTGAATGCGTTCCACTAAACGGGACACATCGGAAAAGTCTTCTATGTCTTCGAAGAGGACTGTGAATTCGTCGCCGCCAAGACGCGAAAGTGTGTCCCCCGTTCGCAACACGGTGCTTAACCGCTGCCCGACATCTACTAATAATTGATCGCCCAGTATGTGTCCAAGACTGTCATTAATCACTTTGAAGTTGTCTAAATCCAAAAACAGCACCGCACATTGGTATTCTTCATGACGTTCCGCTCGCTCGAGGCAGTGGGTCAGTCGATCGAGGAACAATAATCGGTTTGGAAGGCCTGTGAGCGGGTCGTGAAGCGCGTTGAATCGAAGTTGAGTCTCCGCGTGTTTGCGGGTAGAGATATCGGTCTGAGACCCGGTCATACGATAGCTACGGCCGCTGGAATCGCACAATGCCAAAGCCCGTGAAGCCATCCACACGTATCGTCCATCATTGTGCAGCATGCGGTACTCGCACTCGAGGTTTGGGGATTGCGCCGCGACGTGCTCGGCGATTTCGGCTCGCAATCGCGGGGCATCGGCGCCATGTACCCGTGCCAACCATTCTTCTGGATCGTCGCCCACTGCGTCCTCACCGTAGCCAAGCATCGACTTCCAACGGGGCGAAAAATGGATTTTGTTGTTCGTGAGATCCCAATCCCAGAGGCCATCATTGGCGCCTCTGGCAGCCAGAGCGTAGCGCTCCTCGCTGCTCTTAAGGTCCTGAAATGCGCGGCTCGCTCGCAGTATGTAGCGTATCCGGCGCGGTAGTAGCAGCCAATTTACGGGCTTGACGATAAATTCCGTGGCGCCTGCGGCGTAAGCCTTCTCGATCGACTCCATGTCTTCAAGGCTGGTCAGTATAACGATTGGGATGTGCTCACCGTTCGGCTGCTTGCGGATTTCTGTGCAGACACTAAATCCGTCTAGTCGCGGCATCATGACATCGCATAGCAGCAGATCGGGCGCCAGGCGACTAAACGCATCGATCGCTTCCTGTCCGTCCGTGGCCTCTGCAACGGTGAACCCAAATGGGGTGAGAGCAACTTTCGTGAGCTCGCGCACTGTGGCGTCGTCATCGGCGATCAGAATGAGCGGCTTGGAAACGTCGGCTTGCACGTTGTCGGTCGAGACCTGTTGGCGCTCAAAAGCGATCGAAGATAAATAATTAGCCATGTTCACTAATCCATCGTAAAGATTTTCCGCGGTAGTAGCGTGGCTAATGGACGGCGACGACCGTACGTTGAAATGTTGCCAAGATCTTCATGCCAGTTTGATGGGTGTGATCCACCCGATTTGCATTCCCTGCATAGCCCAAACCGACAGCACTTTCGCCGCACTATTGACACCCCCCAGGGCACTATAGACCACTCCCTGGGAACGATAGACCGCCCTCACCAGTTACCTTCTCGTAGCGAATTAAGTGTAGTTCAGATATGACATTATTCTAGGTTGACGACAGCCCGAAGCCATGATTGCTGCGGCCTCAACCCTCATGTTGCCTTGGTTATACGTCGGCTTAGCTAGCGCGCGGTGTCTGGACGATGCCGCGCCAGGGCTTTGGCTCCTCCATGAAAACCTTTGTGTACATAGGCCTTTGGACTTTCGAAATAGCGCTGCGTAGCCGCGATCGTGAGGCTCGCTGCAATAATGGCGAAGATGCGCGGGTTTGATCCAAACCCTGATAGAAAACTTGGTATTGTGGGGAATAAAACCTAAAAGGGAGCGCTTTCGAGGCAGGTTGGGCTAGGACGCGACCCGGCAATCCATCATCGTGTGGCGCTAGGTATTGCGGACGTCCCGAGAATCCGATCTAACCCGGATATTTCACGAAGGCGGACGATGAACCAGGAGTCTGTTCAATATTTGAACTGCTTACCCTTATCCGGGGTTGGTGGCCGATATAACCCATGACGACGAATCCATGACGATACCGCTTGCATCGGAATTCTGTTTATCGATGGCTTTGGCGAGTGCCGCTTCGATGTCGTCGCGTTTGGATTCGGCTTCTTCACCGGCCTCACGGAACACTTCGCCGGCCGGCCCTAGCGCGAGTTGGAAACCGATCGCATCTTCGACTGTGTTACCGACCAGCACCGGTGCATCAACCCGTTTGAAACGGATGTTTTCGTACCCGGAAATCTCCAGCATTTTTGTGACCGATTCTTGATTCGCCATCGAAAATGGCCCGGGACCACAGGTACGGGCATCCTCACCAGGGGGCGGTAGGAATCCAAGAACAACTTCTTTTGCCATGCTGAGCCACGGATTATCGGCCGGCGTACGCCACACGATCTGAGTCATCGTACCGCCGGATTTCAGTGCGGTACGCATATTTCTCAACCCCGCCACCGGGTTTTCGAAAAACATCGTACCGAAGCGCGAGAACACAAAATCGTACTCGGGCTCGAACCGTTGGGTCAGCGCATCGCCTTCGATAAACGATACATTCGTTAATCCCGCCGCGGCGACATCCTTGCGTCCGTATTCCATAAATGCCTCGCAGCAATCGATCCCGACTACATATCCGGTTGGTCCAACCCGATGCGCAAGCAGCATCGCCGTGTCGCCGAAGCCGCAGCCAACATCGAGCACCTTATCGCCGGTTTTGACCGGTAAGGACGGAAAAATCGCTGCACTATGATGGGTGAGTCCATCCACCAGAATGTGTTTGTAGTTGATGAATTTGGGAACGAGGATTTCGTTCCAAAAGTCAATGAATTCTGAACGGTTATGAGCGGTTTCGGGCATAGCGGACTCTCCTGTGCAAATGTGACTCAACGCGACTAAAGAGATTAAGTTGTGACGGAAATACGTCACCTGTTGGCCACGGTGAAATCCTACTCCATCCCGCTTCGGTATGTACAGGAATTCAACCTGGGGCCGCCTGAACCGCAACCCGGGTACGACCCGGCCTACTCTAACTTGTTCATCCTGAAACCCACATTAAATTCCAATTTCGCCCTGGTCAATTCGACCTCGAGACCCACCACAAATACGCTGCTATACTGCAGTGCTGAAACGCGCACCAAAGAGGTATGAATTTACCAGTTGCGCAAGACTCAATGCATGACCGCGGCGGCCGTCAGAAGCGGTATTAGCCAAGAGGAGGAAATAAGAATGCCCAGATTTGTCATTGAAAGAGATATTCCGGAGATCGGATCGGCCGAACGCGATGAGCTGCGCGCAGCGGCACAGAAATCCAACGGGGTTCTCGGCGATATGAAAGCCGAAAAGAAGAACATTCAGTGGGAACACAGCTATGTGGCGGGAGATAAGACATTCTGTATCTACCTAGCCGACAGTGAGGCGCTTGTCCATGAGCATGCTGAGCGAAGTGGTTTTCCCGCAACCGTGGTTACCGAGGTCCGAAAAATGATTGATCCGGTCACGGCCGAGGGATAGGGCCCCATCGGCCGTGGAAGAATCCGCGCAGGTCGTTTCCGCGCCTGCCAAACACGAGTTCTCCAGTGTCCAAATGAGTTTTCGTGAGAACTTCTTGACGATGTGTTCGTCGAAACGTTCGAGACAGTGGTGGGCGGATGTTGGCCGCGCTAAAATATTCGACGCGAATTCGGGGTCGCCGTAAGGATGCCCACCGCTAAGAATACCGCTTGCCCATAAAATTCATTATCAACTGTATTCATTGGTTCAGCATTATTGTTTCTTGAAATATAGAAAAACCGGACTGCATACTTTGCTGTAATGCCTGTGTTAATAGTGATTTGCTCAGCGGACTACCATTGCCCTCCAATGTCCTTTTGTAGAACTTAGTATAAAAGTGATCCGGTTCGACGTAGACGCTCACCACCAAACTGACTGCACTATCCGGTATTTGGTGGGAGAAAGTTACCTTGAGGGTCTCCCCTGGGGGAATTCTGGTGTCATATAGCTCCGTTGACAAATTAAGATCAGCGTCCCTACCGATGATCGTTTGTTGCAATGTGCCTTCAATCATATTGGCAGCTGTGTCCACAAGATAGCCACGCACAAAAACCTTAGGTGTTAAGTACGTTGGAAAGAAGTGTCCGGCGCCAATATTGGTAATTGAATCTGTGTTTCGAGAGGCTCGTCGGCTTGCCGTCGGTCGCTAGTTGGAATGACCGCAATTTCAACCGCTTTCTGCACCATCTCTTGATCGTGTATGCCCCTCCACAAGTGACGCCGATTTGGCATATGGCAATCTTGACATTGAATACCCATTGTCGCGTATTTGCTGTCTTTCCATTCGTTGTATGTATTTTCGATGAGCTTGCCATTTAATTTATAACCACCATCGTCAAATTGGTGACACTTACGGCAAAACACCGATTTACTGAAGACCGTTTTCTCAACAAATCCATCGTGCGGTAATTTAGTTTGCGCTGCGATAGCGCCCGTAGTGTTATTCATTTTGGTTGGGCCAAACCGTTTATGTTTGCGCACGTGGCATGCAGCACAAACGAGTCCCTCACTTTGAAGTTGTGAATCAAACTCTGCATTAGATATCCAAGTATTATTTTTATACAATACATTTTGCTGCTCCGCTAATGGAGTGTGACAAGACCAACATATTCTTGCCGTGGCTCTATTGCGTTCTACGAAATTGACGATTTGCCCCAAGACTCCAGCGCCCATAGACTGACTATGAATGGATGTTTTCCAATCGTCATACTGTGTCTTGTGGCATGCACCACAGTCTTTTGGTGCAAGCGACGCCTCTAAAGCGGAATAGGTTGTAGGTGCGGGGCCCTGAAGCGGGATCGTATCCGGCCAGTGTGCATTTACAAAAGCCATCTCGGAGTCAGAAACTTGCGAGTATGCGCGCAAGGTCGGGGCAAAGCCTGACGAAATCGAAAAAATCAATAACGCCAGGGCGGCTATTACGGCTTTTCCCATAGTCGATTAAGGGATCAAAAGGAAGAAGCTATTAGGCCCTAAAAGAGCCATAATTCATTGCATTAGTGCGCTTTGTGCATAAGTTCGCGGTCATAAATTTACCAGAGATTGGGCCGACTACAAGAAAATGCTGGTAAGAATAGAAGATATTTTTGTTTCGTCTCACTCTGAATTCCAGCTAGTGTGTCTCACTGAAATAGTTGATCCATTTCAATCATGCTGAAACCCGATCGTTTGTTGTACAACAATTGTATCCGACTCATCATCGGCATCGCTGCACTTCTGATCTCAGGGTGCGCCGCTACGGTTGTGAACTCGCACCCGCTGATTGGCAAGATTGTACGGGCCGCGGATGAAGTCACCATTAGCGAAACCACCATTCACTCAATGATCGCGGCGGCAGATGTCGTATATCTGGGAGAGAATCACGACAACCCATGGCACCACGATCTTCAATTGGAAATCGTACGCCGTTTAGTGCGGTCGGGTGCCAAGCCCGCTATCGGTTTCGAGTTTTTCGACACCGGTCAAACCGCGGATCTGACGTCCTTCACGCACCCTGTCACGCACGGCAATAGTTCGGACAAATCGTCGGCTAAGGCCGAGCGGCAACTGCGCAGCCGCTTGGGGTGGGGGAAGGAACGTGACGACGAATGGGCAGCCTATTTCCCGATCCTTGACTATGCGAGAGATAACGGACTGCAAATATTTGGCACCGACCTGCCTGCAGGAATTCGGCGCCGCATAACGCGGGTGGGCGTATCTGAATTGTCGCCGGTCGAACGCAGGTTGGTCATCGACACCGGATTTCGCAACGATGCTTACCGCATGCTTATGCAAGATACCTTCGTTCAAAGCCATTGTGGTTGGAGTGACCAGAAATTACTCGATAACTTGTATCAAACGTGGCTGGCGCGGAATGATTCGATGGCGACTGCTATTACCGACATGCTTGCGTTCACCGAGCACCGGCCCGTCGTTATGATTGTCGGTTCAGGACATACGATGTATAACATGGGCATTTATGATCGTGTGGCGGTCCTGAATACCTCCGCGCGGCAGATAAATATCGGACTCGAGCCGGTTCAGGACGTAGATCAACCATTGGCCGATTATCTCCAAGCCCAACAGGTGGGTGGTGCCGGTTTTTTGTCCGCCCACGAACTGTTTTGGTTTACGCCGGCGCTTAAAAAGGATGATCCCTGCGTAAAGTTCAAACAACAACTGAAGACACCGCCGCCAACATTGGGTGAGTAGGAGTATTGTGGATCCGTCTGGTTCGTTGATACTACAACGGTTTTTTTGGGAATTGTGGCAATTTATTGTTGTGAGGACTCGGCAACCATCAAGTAGATGCACATCCACCGGCGGTAGAAAGCGATCACCAGCCGCAGCAGTCGTCGAAGATATCGACCGCCGTGTGGTCCCGTGGAGAAGCCGGGGCCGGTCTGATATAACGCAAATGAACCGGAAGGATATGTACGCCCAATGGTTAAGGTTCGACAATGAACAAGATTTCGACTAGCACGGTTGGTGCCCGCCAACACGGCGCCATGGAGTTTACAGACCCGCCGGCCGATCTCGACAAGGTCAGGCGCTACCGTTTGCAGCGTGTGCGTGAGCAATTAAAGAAATTCGATTACGCCGGTATTTTGGTGTTCAACCAGATCAATACCCGCTATATCACTGACGCTACCAACATGCAAGTGTGGTGTGCACACTACGAGACCCGCTGTGTATTCGTGGCTACCGAAGGTCCGGTCGTGTTATTCGATTACGGCGACTATCCCCATCTCGCCGAGGGGTTGCCCACGGTAGACGAATACCGAGTCAATAAATCCTTTTACTTTTTCACTGCGGGATCTCGGAGCCCAGAAAGAGCCGGACTGTTTGCGGACGAAATCGCTGATTTGGTTGCCCAATACGGCGGTGGCAACAAACGCCTTGCCGTAGACCGACTGTCTTATGAGGGTACCGCACCCTTGTTGCGGCGCGGATTGTCCATGCACAGCGGTGAAGAAGTGATGGAACTTGCGCGGGCCATTAAGTCAACAGAAGAGTTAACCTTGATGCAGCATGCTGTCGA
>JAOTWM010000478.1 GCA_029862885.1 Gammaproteobacteria bacterium | reverse complement strand
GATTTCCGGAGGCGATCAACACGGTGTATCCGGAGACCAAGATCCAGTTGTGTATTGTGCACATGGTGCGTAACTCGCTGAAGTTTGTGTCGTGGAAGGACCGCAAGGCGGTGGCGGCGGATCTCAAAAAAATCTACCGCTCATTGACGGTAGATGAAGCGGAGCAAGAGCTCACCCAGTTTGCCCAAACCTGGGATGAGAAATATCCCACGATCAGCCAAAGCTGGCGCCGGCATTGGCCGAATCTGATTACCTTATTCGATTATCCGGAGGATATCCGTAAGGTGATCTACACCACCAATGCGATCGAATCGTTGAACAGTGTTATCCGAAAAGCGATCAACAATCGTAAGGTGTTTCCGCATGACCAGGCCGCGATGAAAGTCGTCTATCTGGCGATCCATGCGGCGTCGAAGAAATGGTCCATGCCGATCCGAAATTGGAAAGGTGCACTGAACCGTTTTATGATTGAGTTCCCGGATCGTATGCCGGAAACTCTATAACCGGGCAGTTACACAGAATTATTTACAGGGTCATCGGCAATGCGGTCTTATGTTGACCGGTAGATTGACACTCACTTACTCTGGTAAGCCAGCCTTGCGAAGGCCAAAAGAAAACTGGATGATTTCTTCTTCCAAATCCCCTGCCCTCTTTTGCGGTTCGGGCTTACCGCGACCCGCACAGCCATCCGCTGGACTTTTTCTAGAACGTCGCTCAATCGAGTTCCCCAACACCGCCCCGTCAGTGCGGTCTCTCTGCTACGCTTTCGGACTGCTGTCAGTGTAGTAGTTGTCGCCGTTTGTGAACTGAATAAACACGCAAGGTTCATCGCCAACTGTCCATGCATCATGGCCCGGTGGTAACATCATGATGTCACCTTTCTCAAATGTCTCTTCTGAGCCATCATCCATCACGATGTGTATCTTTCCTGAGATCACATAAGCGACGTGAGGAAGTAGGCAGCTCTCGGTCCCTGCGTATGGTTTCAGATCTTTTGACCATTTTGCGCCGGAGTCGAACGTTACCTTTATCGCTGTGACGTCATCGAGGGTGACCACTTGCTTTGAAATGTCGCCGTGAATGTCGGGTGGCGCGTTATCGATATTCGCTTTCTGCATATGGGGTAAGTACATGCCATTTCTCCTGTAAAATGTTGCGAGCGTTTACGCACAGGAAATAGTAGCACTGTCATTTACGTAAACGCCAGAAGAACGGTTCGCTATCTCAAACGCCACCTAGGCAACCCCTACCACAATGCTGAGACCAGCGGTTCACTTATGTTTCGTCAATGACCGGTTAGGGCAAGTTAGAGACGATTAATCCAATTTTGTGAGCGTCCGCTTCTAATTTCCCGTAAGCAGACTAATTTATTCTCATTATAAACTTCGGCTTGATACTCATTCCCGTCATTGGGTAGAGCGAGGAATTTGGTGTAGATTGCTGCAGTGCAGCAGACGGCAACCGGCCATGAACGGACGCTTAGTTAGAAAATTAATTCAATCGACACTGACCATTTTGATTCTTTAATATTGTTCGACATTAAGCTGGGTTACTATGGCTGGGTTATGAATATCGGTATCAATTTTGTTATCGGGGTGCTGGCGATTGTTTATGGCCTGTATTGCTTTGTCCAGAGAAAGGTCGCACCGCAAAAAATCGATAAATTGCAATCGATGATCGAGCGAAATGGTGAAAAAATGGGTCATTCCATCCACCTACTCGGTTATACAATACTACCCGTTGTCGCCGGCTTGCTCCTGTTGTTCGCTCATTTCAGGGTTTAAGGCTAGACAACCGGCTGGTGTTAGAGGTTTAAGCGTCGACGTTCCCCAAAGCAGACGTTCATAGGCGATTCACGAGATTCGCTCTTCCGCCAACTCCGGACGGAACATGGTCTAGTAATTCGTGGATTCTATTTCCGCAGTATTAAGCAGACCTTTTTTGGATTCAAAAAATGGCTGCTTCGTGCCCAGAATGTGTGAAAACGCACGATCACAATTGTTGGTGGGTATAACGATCACGCTTCTTGGGTTCTAATGTTATAAGTGGAGCTTCAACTGCAAAAGTTGTCTCTGCTGATGAAGATAAAGCAGTACTGTCCCAACAGCCTCATAATTTTTTGTATTTTCACATAGTCTCTGCCCAAAACGGACCTTGACGCCGAATTCGTGAACTGCCGTTCCCGGCCAGGAAGAGACGCTCGAGCCCCCGAAGAAACGTTAGTCCAAATGTCCAGTGTACGCCTCGTTGCCGCCTGCCATGATTTTGCAACATGGATTACAACAGTCTTGAACCGTACTTCTGTTTTGTGCCATTTGAAGATGTGAGGAGAGTGGCCATTTAGGCAATTCTTGAACGTTAACGGCGTTCAGCCGCATGAATTAGATAATTGGAGGTGGAGGACTGAGCCCAGTGGATTGTTTCCCGATCGGTCCTTCCGAAAACTAACAATATCCCTCAAGCTATTCGCTAGATCTGTGTCTATTGATGGTAAGTATGTGTCATGCGTGGTCAAGACATCGGAAAACATCGTGGAATTTGAGCTGATTACCAGGGCTGAGAAGGATGCAACGGTTTCTGCGGCGGCTCAGTCTGCCGCGGATGGTAACTGGACAGGATAAAGGGGACAGTACCCTTTAATACCTACGTCCGTTTCGGGCAACAAGGAGGCTAATTCATGCACCCCCAAATGGCCACTTTCTCAATGCGGGCACTTTTATTCCCGTGATAGACTTCCGCTCAATACTCATTCCGTTCGTTTAGACTATTTGGGACGTTGCCCGCTCACAGCGATTTCCGGGGACAGTTTATTTAAGGAACCTCTGCAAAAGTCATGAACGATCAATTTGGGCCCAAAATAATCAATCTCTGCGTTGCGAAACGCAAGCAATAGCCGTGCTATTACTGGCATTCCGCGCCTCGATCTTGATCATTTTGACTCCCAACTTGATTCACCCAGACTTATGCAGAGGTTTCTTAATTAAGCTGCACCGTGATTAGATGGACCGCGCAAGTCAGCGGCGTCAATAATTAGGTAACCTGCCCCGGCAACTGCCTCCGCGCGAGGCGAACTCAGCAAAGCGCTGCTGATGGTCGCCGGACGGACGATCAACCTCCGTAGCCGAATGGATAATCCACAGGCGTCCCACCCAGGGAGGCGGCCCATGGTTCGCGGCGCCGGGTTCGAGTCTAGTGATAAGCGCACCATAGTCTCAGTCGAATAGGCGAGGGATGATGATGAATGAGTCAACTAAATTCTGGGACAAAATTGCAGAACGCTACTCGAAGCGACCTGTTGCTGATGAAGCGGCTTATCAGAAAAAACTATGCGTCACACGCGAGTACTTTCAGCCCGATATGGAGGTATTCGAATTTGGCTGCGGAACAGGGTCGACCGCTATCACCCATGCGCCTTATGTGAAGCACATTCACGCGATTGACATCTCATCGAAAATGATTGAAATCGCCCAAGGCAAAGCCCACGCAAAAAACGTCAAGAACGTGACTTTTCAACGATCGACCATCGATGAATTCAGCGTGCGCGACCAGTCCTTGGATGCCGTGTTGGGGCTCAGTATTTTGCATTTGCTGGATAACATGGAAGAGGTAATCGCCAAGGTACATAAAATGCTCAAACCAGGCGGTATTTTCGTAACCAGTACGGCGTGTCTCGGAGATACGATGAAGTATATTAAGTTGATCGCGCCGATTGGGAAGTTCTTGGGTTTAATGCCGTTGGTTAAGGTCTTTACCACGAAAGAACTGCAAGACAATTTAACCGATGCCGGTTTTCAGATTGACTACCAATGGCAACCGGGAAAAGGCAAAGCGGTGTTTATTGTTGCGAAGAAGGCTGAATAGGCGCAGTGAGGTGTCCACTTCTGGCCAGGGTTATCGGATGCCCGCGGTGAGCTGGCTTGTGATGTGAAGGGGCGATCCCAGAGCGGGCGTCGGATAACCCTGACCAACAGCCGCTCATGGCCCTAAGTGCTCATATACGACGTTGATCCATCCTACAGGACACGACGCATTGCTGCCATTCGAGAGGGGAGCTAGTCGAGAAGCGGCCCACGTCTTCCCGGGTCAACGACACCACTTCCAACTTTAAAATACCTCATCCAACCTTAG
>JAOTWM010000477.1 GCA_029862885.1 Gammaproteobacteria bacterium | reverse complement strand
ACTCCGGATCCACATGCTACATCCAAGGTATGAGACCCTTCTGCTACGCCTGCTCCTTCGACCAAATGTTCGGTCCAAGGTGAAAATAAAGCGGGTACAAATAGTGCCTCATACCCACGGCCAGCCTCAAGATCTTCTTGTGTTGCAGTAGTGTTCATTTTGAAACCTCGCTGTTGAATTGCATGTAAATCTGACCCGAGTTTGGAGTGAACCCCTATAACTGGACCAGATAGGTTTGTAATTTCAAGCCGCTTGCTGAGCCAGTTGGTTTTCGTATTGATCAGGTGATGCGTAGCCGAGTGCTGAATGCATTCGTTTGGCATTTGTGATAATGCGTATCCGACGACCTTACGACTGCAGGCATCGAGTATTGCGGCAAGATAAGCGAAACCGGAAGCCAAGCGGACGAAGGTAATGTCAGCGACCCAGATGAGATCCGGCCGTAGTGGGATCGCGTTGCGATAGAGGTTTGGAAAGATCGGTAAGTCATGATCGCTGTCCGTGGTGGCAACGAAACGTCGCCGAGGCTTCACCCCCAGCCCATATTCCGCATGATTCGCGCAATGCGCTTGTGGTTAACATGCTGGCCCTGTTGGCAAATTGCACGGGTGACACGCCGGTAGCCATAACCTGGAAACGTATCTTGGATCTGACCAATTAACTCAACGAGCCGCTCGTCAGTAAGACGATCCGATTTACGCTCTAAGCGGTAATAGAAGGTGCTGCGAGGTAGATTAATCACTTCGCACCCCCCGCGGACGGAACAGCCATCGGGCCGCTGACGACGGACGACGCCTCGCTGGTAGGCTCGGGTTGGCGTCGTGGTGTTTTTTTGAGCAAATCTATCTCCATCGTCAACTGCCCGACTTTACATTCTAGCGCCGCAATCTTTGCTTCGTATTCATCAATCATGGAAGCTTCCATTTCTTCCACGCAAAGCTGTCCTTCGTCAAACTGAGTCAGCCACAATTGAATGAGTTGCGCGGAAAGATTGTATTGTCGTTGGGCTTCCCTGCGCCCGATAGCACCTGAGCGAATATCGGCGCATAACTGCAATTTGAACTTAAGGCTGTGACGACGAGAGGGACCTCTGGACATAGGATCCTCCTTTGTAAAGGTCCAACAAGCGTATCAAATATTCCGTCCCTTTCTGTCCAGTCTCAGGGGTTCACTCCAGTTTTCGGTGCAAATCAACAGGTGGGCGATCCCGACCTGCCGACGCGCCCGGTCCAGCTCGAGGGTGACCGTCCGAACCCCGCCGACCCTCCATCGGGCTGCCGCTTCCGAACGCGCTGCCGCTTCGCGCAGGACGTCTGCACAACCAAAGCGTCGGCGCTGACATGCAGATGGCGATAATCCGATTTCCGCGCCGAGCTGTTCGACGGTAATGCGATTGTTTCGCTGGACGATGTTAAGGATTTTTGCGTCAAGTCGATCGATCATAGTATTTTTCGGGATATTTTCGCTAAATATCTTCACGAACGCGAAAAATTACCATATTAGGGAGATATTCTCGAATCATTTCCTTCAACGAACGGATATCCTGCAGCAACAACATTTGGAGGTAAGTCATGTCATCATATTCCGGGACGTGGGTACAGGGGAGACCCTGGTGTGCCATTGAATCAGATCTGGATGCCGGTCGCCGCAATGATGTTAACTGGACTAGTCCGATGAACTTTTCCGCTTCTTATTTTGCTGGGGAAGACGTTGCCCTCATCGCGCGAGAGGCCTTTTTAAAACATATCGGTGATAACGTCACCCATCGATATGGTTTACACCCCAGCGTGTTGCGCTACGAGCAGGAAGCGCTCGAATTTATCACTAGACTGCTTAACGCGCCAACGAATGCCCATGCAACAGTTACAACCGGCGGCTCGGAAAGCCTATTCCTAGCCATGAATGCAGCACGTGAACAGGCTCGAGAATTGAAACCGGAGATATACGAACCGGAGATTTTACTTACCCATACGGCTTACCCCGTTTTTAATAAGGCGGCGCATGCACTTGGACTCAAGGTGCGGCAACTCACCAGCAGTGTCGACTATCGAGCTGACCTGGATGGTCTTGAGGCTGCCATCAACAAAAATACGATCATGATGGTCGGAGGTGCACCACCGTTTCCTTATGGCGTTGTCGATCCCCTCGAGGACATGTCGGAGCTCGCCCTGCGAAACAACATCTGGCTTCATGTCGATGCGTGTATCGGCGGTTTTGTACTACCTTTTGCTGAAGCGCATGGACGACCGGTTCCAGTCTTCGATTTTAGGCTACCTGCCTGTCAGTCCTTGTCCGTGGATTTTCACAAGTACGGTTATGCCATGCGCGGTTGTTCTGCGGTTATTCTGAGGGACAGCAAGCTGGCACAGTACCAGACCTTTAGCTCAGATACCTGGCCGGCGGGTGATTATATTAGTGAAAACATGTCGGGGTCGCGCAATGCTGGCCCCGTTGCTTCCGCCTGGGCGGTAATAAACTATCTAGGCTACGATGGCTTTTTGGAGCGTATGTTAAAAGTCTTTGATTCCATGGACTTGCTAACGAAGGCCATCGATCGGATTCCATGTCTTCAAGTTCATGGCCAGCCACAAGGGGTGCATTTTTCGTTTGGTTCCGATGAACTCGATATGATTGCTATTGGTGATGCTTTGATGGCAAGGGGCTGGATGATGAATTTACAAACTAAACCTGAATCGTTACTCCTGATGCTGAGTGCACAACATAATGCGACAGTTGTGAACCGTTATGTGTCAGAACTGACTGAAGTGTCGGCGGCAGTTGCGGACGGGAGTATTGGCCGACAACACAACGAGCAAGCATATGGGATCTATTAATTGGTAAACGAGACCTAATAATGAATATTCGGAAAACAATCGTAGTCGAAGAGAGAATCTATGGGGAAGGCAGCGGCAGTTGTGTTTCACCCGTTACCCGAATCGCCGGTATTGGAATTATTGAAAATCCTTTTGCAGGAAACTTCATCGAAGACTTGAGCGAATTATTTGATTTTGGTGAACAACTCGGCCGGCAGCTGATGGAGACAATGCTTCCCCGACTTGTCAATCCGGTGGTGAGCTATGGTAAGGCGGCTATCGTCGGGGTGGGTGGTGACCTCGAGCACGGTCACGCGATGATTCACCCCAAACTCGGTAAATCGATGCGTGGACCCATCGGTGGAGGTCAGGCACTCATCCCGTCAGCGGCCAAGGTTGCCAGCGCCGGCGCCAGTATCGATGTTCCGTTGGGGCATAAAGATGATGCTTGGTCATTCGATCACTTCGATGCGATTACTGTAAGCGTGGCCGACGCACCCAGGCCCAACGAGATATTGATGGCTATTGCCATTTGCGACGGTGGGCGGCCAATACCGCGTGTTGGAAAAGCGCGCGCGTCCGTGTGATTTCGGTTCGATTGCGTCAGTTTCAAATAATTTGTGATTGAAATAACCTGAAATGAAGGTCAATTGGCACTACCGCGCATTTACTCGGGAGGAACATCAAACTCGACTAAAGCGTGCACAACTTCTGATGCAGGAAAACGATCTAGCGGCTTGTATCTGTGTTTCTCCGGAGTTGATCTATTACTTTAGTGGCTATGAAGCGCATACGCACCATGCAATTGGTTCACAAGCTATGATCTTGTCGGTAGAGGGTGATGAACCGATACTGATAATGCGCGATGGCGATGCACCGCAGGCTGATGAAAGCCTGGTATTGGGATCATTGCAGCTGTTTCGCCTAGGGGCAATCGACCTGGCGGTGTTGATCGGTAATTGTATTACTGGCATGGGACTGGAAGGAAAGATGATTGGACTCGACATGTCCGGCCCTTTCATGAATGCCGTGTTGGCTGATCAGATCCGCGTGCTGCTGGGCCTGTGTCAATTCAGGGATTGTTGGCGCTTGCTTGGTAAGTTGAGAACTGTCCTGTCAGACCAGGAAATTCACTACCTTGAGGAAGCTACTAGTTACGCCAACATTGGAATAGATACTTTCTACGACAAGGTTCGGGTTGGTATGTCGGAGATCGAACTCGCGGCGGAGATCGAGTATGCCATGCGCTCGGCAGGCAGCGATTATTTCGCCGTTCCGACTTGGATGGCGTCAGGTGAGCGTGCCCACTGTCAGCACGCGATGGCATCACCGCGCCAGTTG
>JAOTWM010000058.1 GCA_029862885.1 Gammaproteobacteria bacterium | reverse complement strand
TAAGTAGTCGGTACGATCATCCGAAGATTCATAGCCGTAGCTATGGATCGAGGAGGATCGTGACGAATACGACGCCCGATTTTTCCTGATTCCGAACAGGACAAACTGTGCGCAGGCCTCATACCCTAAAACACAGGCTAACCGATTCAAATCTTGGGAATATTCCTGGTCCATGGTCCGCCTTCGTGAAATATCCGGGCTAAAGTGGGTCGCCCGCTCACGCGGACTCCTGCGCAGGCGATCGATTCGACGATCGTGGTGAAACATTCGCCGGCTCGTTTACGAGCGTCGATGCCTGAAGGATACGCGGCTTTTCTATTGGGTGACGGAGGATGGTTCGGACAGGTCTTGCGGATGACAGTTCTCATTCGTTGATACATGTTAAAATTGCCACAGCTATTTACAGCAGATAAATGGACCATCGGAGCCACCTCAGCATGCTGCCCTCGTTGAAATCAATTGCTCTTATCGGCTCATACCTTCCGAGACAGTGCGGCATCGCTACATTCACTGCCGACCTCGCCGCCGCGATTCTTGACAACGACCCGAATATCGACTGTTCGATCGTGGCCATGAATGATCGTCCCGAGGGCTACGAGTATCCACCCACGGTGCGATTCCAAATTGCCCAGGATAGATTGAACGAATATGGTCTCGCGGCCGAATTTCTCAACCTACGGGATCCAGATGTAGTCTGTTTGCAACACGAATACGGCATATTTGGCGGTCAACGGGGTGGCTTTATCGTTGAGCTTGTACAAGACCTCAAGATTCCGCTGATTACGACCTTGCACACTGTGCTAAGAGATCCCTCGCCAGAGGAGCGCAAAATCATATTGCGGCTCTCAGAGCTATCCGACAGATTAGTAGTGATAAGCGAGCGGGGTGCTGACTTTCTTCGAGATGTGTATCAGGTACCCGAGTCCAAGATCGCTCTGATTCATCATGGAATTCTAGATGTACCATTTCTGGATTCGGATCCGTGCAAGAGCAAGGTTGTCGCAGATGACAAGATCGTAATCCTCTCATTTGGACTGCTCTCGCCAGGCAAGGGTATCGAGTATATGGTCGATGCCTTGCCGGAGATCGTCAGCTCACATCCGGAAGTGCGCTATTTCGTTGTTGGGGCAACGCATCCACACTTGGTCGCCGAGAGCGGAGAGGACTATCGCCTGAGCTTGCAGCTTCGGGCAAAGGAATTAGGCGTCGCTGACCACATCGTATTCCATGACCGTTTCTTGGAGCAGGATGAATTGCTCGAATTCATTCGGGCCGCGGAGATCTATGTCACTCCGTATCTAAACGAGGCCCAGATAGTCTCTGGGACGCTGGCCTATGCTCTGGGGGCGGGCAAGGCAGTCGTATCGACTCCATACTGGTATGCCCAGGAAATGTTGGCCAACAATCGAGGAAAGTTAGTTCCTTTCAAGGATCACGGGGCTTTGGCGCACGCGGTCAACTATCTTCTGGACCACCCGGAGGAACGTCTCGCGATGCGGCGAGCGGCTTATCAGTACTGTCGGCCGATGGTGATGAAGGAGATGGGCGGTCGCTATCTAGAACTATTCTCAGAGGCTAAGTCCCAACGTTCGCGTGCAACCGAGCTCGCGGCGCTGGACACACTAAGTCAGCACGAACAACCATTGCCGCAGATCAATCTGAAGCATCTCAGCTTGATGACGGATGACACCGGCGTACTCCAACACGCGAAGTTCACGGTTCCCAACCGCAGTCATGGATACTGTGTCGATGACAACGCGCGTGCGCTTATTGTTGCGATAAGGGCGCACGCTCTGAATAGAGCGGACACCTCGCTTACAGACTTGTCTGCTATTTACCTCAGTTTCCTGGACGACGCATTCAATCCAGATATCGGCAGATTTCGTAATTTCATGAGTTACAGCCGTAAATGGCTAGAGGAAGTTGGTTCGGAGGACTCTCACGGCCGCGCGCTGTGGGCGCTGGGCGTGATCGCGGGTTGGGGCCATAGTAGTGGCCAGGTTGCACTTGCGACTAAGCTCTTCAAAAATGCTCTACCAGCTCTAGAGACCTTTGGTGACTCCCGCGCCATCGCATTCCCTATTCTTGGGATTCAAGCATACCTCCGGCGCAACGACCACGATCAGCAAGTTCGGGAGCTCTTGCAAACGCTTGGCGACAGACTTAGCAGCCGATTCACGCAATACGCTACCGAAGACTGGAATTGGCACGAGGATCAATTGACCTACGACAATGCCCGTTTGCCGCAGGCACTCATGGCCTGCGGTAGAGCCATCCAGAATGATGACATGGTGTCCCTCGGCATCGGCGTCCTCGGATGGCTGAGAGACGTTCAGCTCAATCCATCGGTCGGATGGTTCGCACCGGTTGGTAACCAGGGTTGGTTCCCAAAGTCAGATTCTAAGGCTCACTACGATCAACAGCCCTTAGAGGCTGCCGCCATGATCGGCGCCTGCATTGAAGCGTATGAATGCACCCAGGCCGAGGAATGGATGCAATTGGCAACCACATGCTTCGAGTGGTACTTGGGCAAGAACGATCGACAGTTGAAGCTCTACGACCATGCCAGCGGTGGATGCCGTGATGGGCTCGAGCTGGACGGCGTCAACGAGAATCAGGGCGCGGAATCGACGCTCTCTTACATTCTCTCATTACTTGCACTATACAATCTCCGAGGATTGACGGTGAACCACGACGACGGGGAGAGCCCAGAGCTCGAAAAACATACGGTTAATGGATCTGGTATGCGACTCAAAGCTGTCGATTCTCGCTAAGTCGAGACAAGAGTTCTGGAATCGCGACAGTGGCCACTCTGCACCTTTGATCAGCGATGCCATAGGGAACAATTAGCGCGTCTTCGTGAATCATGCAACCGCAGCTATAGAGCACGTTGGGTACGTAACCGTCTCGTTCATGTTCATCGGGCGTCAGTATCGGCTCATTGAGTCGGCCGATCACCTTTGACGGGTCGTCAATATCCAAAAGCTCGGCCCAGATGCTGTATTTCCGCATGGGTCCCACTCCATGAAACAGCGCAAGCCATCCCTCAGACGTTTCCACCGGTGACCCGCAATTGCCAACTTGAACGAACTCCAGAGGATGAAAGGGTTCCTGCAGCAGATCGGCGTCATTCCAAAAACGCAGGCTATCCGAGAACATGATGTAGTTATTTACACCATCGTGGCGTGACAACATCACAAATTGACCATTGATCTTTCGAGGAAACAACGCCATGCCTTTATTCTGTGCAGCGTTGCCGCTGAGTGTATGCATCCTGAACGTCAAGAAGTCATTAGTTTGAAGAAGCTGAGGCAGTATCTCAAAACCATTGTAGGCCGTGTAAGTCGCATAGTAAGTAACCGACCCGTCATCATCAACGAAACGAACAAACCGCGCATCCTCGATACCCGCTGATTCGTTCTCGGACACGGGGAAGATTACTCTCTCAGAGATGGGTTGATCAGGACTAAAAATCACTTCGTAGTTCGACCGGGCTAACCACAACGCGGTATCGATCGTGTGCTGTTTATCTACTAGTCGAAACTTAGTCGACCGAAGATTTTTTATCTGGATTTCCAATTCATCGATGGTGAATGTTTCTCCTAGGCCTTCCAAGAGATGATTCATGACCCGGTCGCCTGCCCCCATTTCCTCGAGCTTTCGCTGAAAGTGATGGCGTTGATAGACGGGATCCGTATGAATCTCAGGCGTAGCCACATACTGACTCACGGGATCGAAGTAGATATCGTGGTTCTCGTCAACGATCCCACCGCGGAACTCGATGGAGGATACATGACCCTCACCGGTTGCTCTGAAGCTCATGACGAATCGCCGTGATCCCTTGTCCACACCTTTCTGGTCAGGGTGGGGCACTACGGACGGGTTAAACAGCGCCGCCGCCTCAACCGAGTATTCAGACGTAAAATACGCGCCAAGCAGAAGACGTTGCTCGGCAGTCAACGTGACGCGTTTGGGGACGTTCTCAGAGATACGTTCGAAGTTCGTCTCCAGAGCCTTCCTGAAGTTTCGGTGGCGCGATGAGAACTCCTGGAACACGTTCTCCAGCAAGTGATGCACGTCATCCTCACCAAGCCGCGCAACTCGCTCAATCAGACATTTAGTACGCGCCCGATCGCCAGGAATATGCGGCCGCGTAATTACGCGTGAGCTCGCGGCGTTCAACAGGGTTGAACGCCGTTTTACGAGTTGAATCCGCTGTTCATTCACTCTCATGACGGTTTGCGCGTCAACGCAATCTGATTAACAATGAGGCTAGCCGATCGATATAAACCGAAACAACTAGAAGTATAGCGGTGCAGTTCAATATAAGCTCGCTTTATGAATCACAAATTCGAAGACAGTCAGATCTGAGCATGTCCATTCGAGTCGCCGTTCTCAGCCCCATTTCATGGCGTACGCCTCCTCGTCACTATGGACCATGGGAATCTGTGGTCAGCCTGCTCACCGAGGAGTTGGTACGGATTGGCGTGGACGTCACCCTATTTGCCACCGGGGATTCTCAAACCAGCGGAAAGCTAGTCGCTGTGTGTCCACGCCCTTATTCGGAGGACTCATCGGTTGATCCGAAGGTAGCGGAGTGCCTACACATTGCCGAGGTCTTCGAGCGTTCTGCGGATTTTGATCTTATCCATAATCACTTTGACTTTCTACCGCTGACTTATTCTGGACTGATTGATACTCCGGTAGTGACCACCATCCACGGCTTTTCATCACCATCGATTGTGCCCGTCTATAAGAAATACAATGCCCGTAGCCACTACGTGGCGATAAGCGAGGCAGATAAATCGCCAGAGCTCGATTATATAGCCACTATCCATCACGGCATCGATATCTCAAAATTTCCCTTTTCTGAAGCCGAGGGAGAGTATCTCCTGTTCTTCGGTCGAATCCATCCAGAGAAAGGCGTGCACGAAGCTATTCAAGTGGCGCAGCGCGCTGGGAAAAAGCTCGTCATCGCAGGCATCGTACAAGATCGGGAATACTTCGAAACTCGGGTAGAGCCCTACCTTGACGGTGACCACGTAGAGTATCTTGGGGCTATAGGGCCGGCACAAAGGTCGGACGTGTTGGGTCGGGCGTTAGCACTGTTACATTTAATCAGCTTCGACGAGCCATTCGGACTGAGTCTGGTGGAAGCCATGGCGTGCGGAACGCCCGTCATTGCATTTGGGCGTGGCTCAATACCAGAAATAATCATGGACGGCGACACTGGATACATCGTCGAGGACATTGAGCAAGCAGTGCAGGCGGTAGCAGTAGTGAGAACGCTTGACAGATCAGCTTGTCGGAAAGATGTTGCGCAGCGCTTCTCTCGTACACGCATGGTGAACGATTATGTGCGCGTGTACGGTGAGATCTTGGGAATGGAAATAAACTATGAGCAATAAACCGTTGGTGACGCGGTATAAGGATAATCCCATTCTCACCAAACACGACGTGCCGTATCCCGTGGAAACCGTTCACAATGCGGGTGCGACCAAATTCGAGGGCCGCTACATTCTGTTATTCCGCTCCCATTTGCACAACGG
Organism: Gammaproteobacteria bacterium; assembly: GCA_029862885.1. Classification (GTDB taxonomy): domain Bacteria; phylum Pseudomonadota; class Gammaproteobacteria; order Arenicellales; family JAOTWM01; genus JAOTWM01. The sequence continues at coordinate 12,186 of JAOTWM010000058.1, read as the reverse complement.
ACGATCTATTCTCGGCATCGCGCGTAGCGACGACGGTTACAACTTCCTTGTCGATTCCAAACCATTCATGGTGCCGTCCACAGAAGGAGTTTTTTCACAATTCGAAGAGTACGGCGTCGAGGACCCGAGAATCTGCTCTATAGATGGCGTCTTTTACATTACCTATAGCGCTTATTCCAGATTCGGTGTACGCATCGCTCTTGCAAGAACTCGGGATTTCAAGAGCGTTGAGAGAATTTCGCTAATCAGTGAACCGGACATGCGCAATGTGGTGATATTCCCGCAAACTTTTGACGGTCGTTATGCGCGGTTGGACCGGCCGCACTCGGAGGTTAACCCCTGGTCCATCTGGCTATCCTGGTCTCCGGATCTCGTGCACTGGGGAGAATCAGAGCCGGTGATTAACCCTGTGACCTATCATTGGGATCAAATGAAGATAGGCCCCGGCGCGACGCCTGTAAGAACATCGGACGGATGGCTCAATCTCTTTCACGGTGTCTTCCCCACCATGGACGGTTCTGTTTATCGGCTCGGTGTGGCGCTTCATGATATTGCTAACCCAGCGACCGTGCTGGGTGTCGCCGACGATTGGATAGTGTCGCCAGAAGATTCCTGGGAGTTGACAGGCTACGTGCATAACGTTGTCTTTAGCTGTGGGGCCGTTGCCGAGGACGACGGTACTCTCAAGATCTACTGGGGCGCGGCAGACACCGTCATGTGTGTCGGCACAGCAAGGATTGCAGACTTGGTTCAGCTATGCCGCGACAAACCTAGAACGGCATTGTGAAGATTGCAGTGGCTTCCAGATCTGGCGATCACGGTGGGGAGCGCCTATCGGTGAGCCTCAGACCGAGGTATTGTCCCCGTAGGCCCCGAAAATCGGTAACCGTTGATTTGTTTGAAGGGTACTGTCACGTTGAGCTGGTATCAACAAGCTAAATATTAAGGCTACGCGAATTTCAGGAGATATATCGTTGCAGCACTGCTGGCTCAGGTTGAATCGAAAGTAAAGCCAAACGGTGTATCCAGGACTTCCGGTGGGAATCGGTGCCGTCTATATAGGCTGGAAGCGCTCTCATTCAATCTTCCTACCAAATCGACATCGCCTTGGTAGCTCAGCGGCTGATGAAATTCTTGCTGATCGGGTCGGTGTGATCGTTCGACCTTCCCGTTGAGTTGAGGAGAACTCGGCGTCTAGGCCAAATGGGTAGAGAACAGGTAGTCAAGCGCAGGTAGAAACAGCATAGAACAGCGCCGATCAAAACCGGTAAACGCCGCATGTCTTATGCCGCCAGGCTACAAAAACTTCGGCTAGGAATCTGGTAACCTAACAACAAGACCGCCACCCAGCCGGGTGGAATGGATGGAATAATGAATAGCTGTCGTACCCGAAGGACATGACCGACATTCAGAAGTGGCTGGAGGATATTGGCCTCGCGCGCTATTCGGAAATCTTCGTCGAAAACGATATCAATATGGAGATTGCGCCGATCTCAGTGAATATGATCTGACTTCAATAGGGGTTTCACTGGGCCACCGCAAGAAGATTTTAAATGCGATTAACGAACTTGGAGCGGTTTCCCCCGTAGCGACTCAACCATCCTCCTCATCTGATCAGCCCGCCGCTCCATGGCTTCCGGAAGATCCGGAACGCCGGCACTTATCACTCATGTTTTGCGACCTGGCGGATTCAACCCGATTGACTTCAATCATCGACCTTGCGGAGATGCAAGATATCAACCGGGCGTTCCAGGACGCCTGTACGGCCGCGATCAAGCAATTCGACGGATTCGTCGTGCGCTACATGGGCGACGGCATACTCGCTTATTTCGGTTATCCCGTGGCCCACGAAGATGATGCCGAACGTGCAGTCCGGGCCGGACTTGAGATCACCACGGCAGTCAAATCACTCAGCCAGAGCCTAAATCTACCCGCCGATTTCCAGCTGTCAGTCAGGGTGGGCATTGCCACTGGCACGGTGGTGGTGGAGGTAATCGGCGAAGGAGCGTCTCAGGAGAGTGCGGTGGTGGGTGAAGCACCCAACCGGGCAGCCCGGCTTCAGGGGCTGGCTGAGGTAGATTCGGTGGTGATCGACCTGAATACACGCCAATTACTTGCCGACCGGTTTGAACTCAGCGAAGCCGGTGAGCATGACCTGAAAGGCTTCACCGAAGCGGTCAAGGTGTGGCGCGTCGAGGGGCAACGTTCGATCGACGAGCGCATGGTATCGATCCGCACCTCCGCCCGATATCCGATTATCGGGCGAGATGGGGAACTCGCATTATTGCTGTCGCGGTGGGAACGAACAAAGCAGGAAGAGGGGCAAGTGGTCGTGTTGTCCGGCGAGGCCGGCATTGGCAAATCACGTATCAGCCAGGCCCTCATGGAGAGCACGGAACACGACAACCATACATTGATGCGCTCTTTTTGCTCGCCGTATCACACTCAAAGCCCGCTGCATCCCTTCGTCGCGCACATCGAGCGGGAGTGCGCATTTCAACCGAGCGAATCCAACCACGATAAACAACTCAAACTGGAACAGCTCTTACTGGATAAATACCAATATTCCCGCGAAGCCCTGAGCATGATCGCTTTGCTGCTTTCAGTGGAGCTCGATCAAAGCTACCAGTTACCGGAAAAGGATCCGGTCGCACAACTGTCATTCTTACAGGACTCGCTAATTGGGAATATTGTGTCACGTTTAATCAAGGGGCCGGTCATGTTTATCCTGGAAGACGTTCACTGGATCGACCCGACTTCGAAAAGTTGTCTCGATTTACTCGTGGAGCGATCCCAACACAGTAGCATCTTTATGCTGGTCAGCAGCCGCCCGACCGAATTATTCAATTATAACTACACCCACGTTACCCAACTTTCCCTAAATAAGCTTAGCAAGCAACAGGTCACTCATATGATCTGCCGTATGGCCAATAACGGCGGATTGAGTGAATCGGTGATGGAAAAAATCAGTGAAAAGAGTGACGGCATCCCGTTATTCGTCGAGGAAGTGACTAAGATGATGCTCCAGCCCCGACAGCATAATGGGACTGGTAATTCGACCGGGAATATAGAATTACGTGTTCCGGACTCACTGCAGCCTTCATTGCTGTCGCCACTGGATCGCCTGAGGGGTGTTAAGCGCATCGCGCAAACCGCGCCCGTTGTGGGCGACACGTTTGATTTAGAAATACTTGCTCAACTGTGCGACGAAAACGAAAATGACGTTCAGATGATGTTAGATCTTCTGGTTGAAAATGAAATCACCTTTCAGTACAAAACCCGGTCTGAAGTGCGCTACCGATTCAGGCATACGTTGTTGCGTGATGCCACCTATGAAAGCCTGCTGAAACGAAACCGGGCCCGAATGCACGGCGAGGTCGCCCGGTACCTGGCCGAGAGCAGTGGCACCTTGACCGGCAAGGACAATGAAATCATTGCCTATCATTATTCCGAAGCCGGGGATACCCGGAACGCCTACCAGCACTGTTTATCCGCCGGAATCAACGCGCTGGATTCAGGGGCTACCAATGAAGCTGTCGGTCCGCTCGATAACGCCAAGGAATATATGCCCGCCGACAGCACTGATGTGGATGATTTGAACTCGATGTATCTGCTGCAGATGGCTCATGGCAAGGCGCTCAATGCTTCGTTTTGCGCTACCTCTCGCACAGCGCATGATTCATTCAGTGAAGCGGTCAGGATCAGTCAAGAACTGAACAATATATTGCAACAGATTGATAGCCTGGATCATCAATTCGGAATAATTTTTAACGCCGGGATGTTGAGAGAATCGTTAGAGCCGGCGCAATAAATGCTGAAGATTGGTATAGAAAACGATCACCTGATTGCCAGGGTCAGCGGCTACCAGGCATTGGGAATGGTCTACTTTTCCCTCGGTCAATTTGACAAGGCCAGATTTAATCCCGAATCTGCCCTTGATACCAAGGGCCGTGAGATCCCCGGTATCAATTGCTATCCCAGTGTGTCCAAGGACTACCTGTCCTATGTATTGTTTATCACCGGTGACGCGGACGCAGCGCGAAAAATGTGCGACGACGCCTATTTGAGTGCACTCAAAGAATCCGATTACAGCACGGCCTCGGCATTAAGTAATGGCAGCGTCACCCAGATGATACTCGGCAATATCGATATCGTTCGCGGAAACCCCGCCGACCTGATTGTACTGGCGGAGGAAAAAGGTCAGCACATGTATATCAACCGCGGGCTGTTATTTAATAACCTTTCTCAGTGAATTATCGAAAGGGATGAAACTTGTTTGCAGCATGTTGTCGATGCAATTAAGAGACTGCCTGTATCGGGAGAAGAAGTCGACACCACCTGCTTGCTGGGTTTTACCGCCGAAATCCGGATTTCGTTTGGGCAATTTGACCAGGCCGCCGCCTCCCTCACCCACGCGCTGGAAATTGCCAACAAGAACGATGAGCGTTATTACCAGTCGGAACTGCATCGGCTGAAAGCGGAGTTGGCGATGGCAGAGCGCGGCACTGACTGGCAGGCAGTAGCGGCCAAGCAGTTGAGTAAGGCTAGGGCATTGGCACAATCACAAAACGCAGGCGGCTGGCTGAACAAGATTACGATCTCCGAACAACGGTATCTTGAAATAAAATAATAAATTCACGAGCCAATGACCCAGAATACGAACGGAGGACTGTTTAACCAGGCGCCAGGTTTAGATTATAGCGGGGGCGTAGCGCAGTATATATCTTGAATGATTAGCGATAACGGAGAACTGCGCGCAGGAGATCACATCTCGCGGACTTGTTTTTGGCATTGCGTCTCAGAAATTCTCGAATTCATCCGTGTACAGCGGTATGACTTGCTGCTCGAAAGCAATGTCGAACGGTTTGAACCGTAGCCACGCCCGAAGCGACCAACTGGAATACCTTTTATTCTCAAGGGTGAGTTTATAACGCAGGAATTCGATTGTTATTAATTCAAAGCGTTGTCTCTAGCACGCCCAGTATAAATTAAGACTTGTAGATCACGGTTCGGCACACATCGAATAACGGATGGCAGGTTGAAATTCCGCTTAGGAGTCGCAGCAAAGGTTAGAAAACTATCAATCTACGATAAACACTTGCCCGTTCAGGCAACCTTCCACCGCCTTACTGTATGCCAGACCCACCGCCTCGGCCGACACATGAACGTGGCCGCGAAAGAAACCATCAAATTTATCACGGGAAACTTCCAGCACTTCGGGGCTGACCGCGTTGATGCGGATACCGCGAGGCATATCAACGGCCGCACCTATGACGAATCCGTCGAGCGCGCCGTTAGCCGCAGCGGCACAAGAGCCTCCGGGGATCGGGTCACGGTTCAACACACCGCTAGTCAGGGTGAAGGACCCGCCATCGTTCATATAGTCGAAGCCTTCCAGCACCAGGTTAACCTGCGGCAAGACTTTGTGATTAATACCCTGCATGAATTGCTCCGTGGTCATTTCATGCACCGCGCCAAAATGCCCATGCCCGACAGCGCTCACCACTGCGCCAACCTTGCCCACTTGCCGATACATCCCACGAATGCTGTCGACGTCTTCGATATCAGCCTGTACATCGCCGCTGGATCTACCGACGGTTATGACTTCATGTCGACTCGAGAGGGCGTCTACAGCCGTTCTGCCAACGGCACCATTGGCACCAACAATAATTATCTTCATTTTCTCTTTCTCTCGAAGAATAGATGTCCGGAATATGGTGGGAGCGTAGCACAGTGTCTATTACGTCCCCTATCAGTGGTTCGTTGTATCCGAATGAAGCGCATGGTGTAATCAGATCGACTCAATAAACACCAGCATGAATTGCAAGCAATAATATGAGCGTCGAGATCACCCTGATCGTAAGGATTTGGCGTTTGGCGATTCATTTCGGCAAGCTTCGTGAGCTTTGGGCTAATACTTACCCGAGAACAAAAATAACCACTACGGGGTTGTTCACCAACGCGTCGACAAGAGTTGTGACCATCCCTCGATTCTTTGACACGGTTCAATAAGAAATGCCAGGCGATTTGAGGTGATACCTATCATCGTCGAGTTGCTCGAGCATGAAATGGGCAACGTCGGCGCGTGAGACCTTGAGTTTAAGACCGCGGGCATCTGCCGGGAAACCGTGACGGTAACTTTTTGTTAGTTCGCCGTCTGTATACGCGCCCGGCCGGACGATCGTCCAGTCCAGACCGCTTTGCCGCACGTACTCTTCCTGAAGTACATGGTCTGCGAACGCGCGACGCAGCAACAATCCGAACATGATGTACTTCCAAAAGAAGTTCAAATTACCGCTGCTTTCACCCACACCCAAGCTCGATAAGCAAACCAATCGCCGTACACCGTGATTTTTCATCGCTTGAATCACGTGTTGGGTGCCCTGGGATCGAATTCGCCCCTGGCTGCCAGCGCCCAGCGCAATCACGACGGCATCATGGCGAGGCATGTGGCTTTCGATTGATGCCGGATCCAAGGCGTCGCCTTGAGCCACAGTAGACGCTGGAGCAGCTGGCGATAATTTGGATGGATCACGGGCAAACGCGGTGACCTCATGCCCTCGCGCCAACGCTTGTGAGACCAGCTCGCGCCCAATCGTGCCTGTCGCGCCAATAATCAATACCTTCATATCGTTCTCCTTGGTTTACTTGACATAGTGTCAATTGACATGGTGTCAAGGCTAAGGCAAACTTGACACCATGTCAAGTTCAGAGATTGAAACCAGAACACGGATCCTTGACGCCACCATACGTCTTTTGCAGAAGCAAGCCGGCAAAGGGGTTCGCATGGGGGATATTGCGAAAGCTTCCGGTATTTCACGGCAGGCCGTTTATCTCCACTTCGCATCGCGGGCGGATCTCTTGATTGCAACGACTCGGCATCTGGACGAAATTCTCGATCTGGACAAGCGGCTCACGCGGTCCCGCGCGGCACAGTCCGGCATTGAGCGGTTGGATGCGTACGTGCACTTCTGGGGGAACTACATTCCCAAAATCTACGGGGTCGCGAAGGCGCTGCTGGTCGCACAAGAGGCCGACCAAGCCGCAGCAACGGCCTGGCAGGAGCGCATGCTGGCGCTGCGTGACGGCTGCGAGGCCGCAATCACCGCACTCGAGTCCGATGGCGCTCTCGCCGAAGAATGGAATACGAAAAAAGCGAGCGATGCTCTCTGGACGATGCTATCCGTTCAGAATTGGGAGCACCTGACGATTGAATGCGGTTGGTCGTCGCGTCAATATGTAGACGCAATGAAGACTTTAGCTCGGCGCGCCTTCGTAAATGGAAATGAGTAGCACAATACTTTTAGTCGTGACGATCGCAGCAATGCTCGGCTGCGGCCTGGTGGCAGGCGTGTTTTTTGCGTTTTCTACGTTTGTTATGATAAGTCTTGCCGAAGTCCCCGCAAAATCCGGCATCATCGCCATGCAGTCTATCAACGTCAGGGTAGTGACATCATGGTTCATGGTTGTCTTATTAGGTACGGCAGTGCTGTGCATTGTCTTGCTGATTCAATCGGTAACCAATTGGGGTAGCGGCGCCATGCGCTACAGCGCCATTGGGAGCGCGCTTTACCTTGTGGGCAGCGTCCTCGTTACGGGCGCCTTCAACGTGCCGAGAAACAATCGTCTGGCAAACGTATCTCCGGCCGATCCCAACGCGGAGGAACGTTGGGCCGGTTACGTTTCAGGCTGGACCGCCTGGAACCACGTTAGAACGTTGGCCTCGCTGGCGGCGGCGGTATCGTTCAGCGTTTCGCTCGTAATCGGCATCCGCTAATAATAATTCTTGTGAACAGTAAAAACATGACACGAACGGGACGATCGGGCCGACGGCACGCTGATTAAAACTCTGATGTACCGCAAGATTGAAAGTACAAAATAGAACCGGAAGATCCGCCGCAGCCGGCAATAATCACCTGATAAGATCACTCAGCCACCACCGTTTTGGCTAATGCTTGCCTAGCCCGGATACTCCATAACGGCGGATTTAGGGTTTCTGTTTTCGTTCCATATTATCGTCATCCTTCGGTGTTATTACGCACTGGGAAAGAGCCCGCGCGTTCGGTTTGCGAAGGCTACCAGTGACAACATGACCGGAACTTCAACAAGCACACCGACCACAGTCGTTAATGCGGCTCCCGAATTTAGACCAAACAGGCTAATCGCCACGGCGACGGCCAGTTCAAAAAAGTTCGATGTGCCGATCAGGGCACACGGCGCCGCAACATTAAACGGTACTCGCCAAAGATAGGCCGCGCCATACGCAACGGCGAATATCCCATAGGACTGCACCAGGAGTGGCACAGCGATCAATACAATGAGCAGGGGGCGATCGAGGATCACGTGACCTTGGAAACCGAACAACAGAACGACCGTGACGAGAAGTGCAACAACCGAGAACGGCTTGATATTACGGGTGAAGCGCGCGACCGTGGCCTCGCCGGATTTCCCGCCCTCAGAATGGCTTATCAACCACTTTCGAGTCGCTGCTCCCGCAACGAGCGGAATCACCACATAGAGTCCGACCGACAAGATCAGCGTCTGCCACGGCACATCGATATCGGTAACGCCGAGCAATAAGGCGACAATCGGCGCAAAGGCGAAGATCATGATGATGTCGTTCAGGGACACCTGAACCAGCGTGTAGGTCGCATCGCCACGAGTAAGCTGCGACCATACGAATACCATGGCGGTACAGGGCGCCGCTCCGAGCAGAATGAGGCCCGCTATGTATTGTTGCGCATCCGCGGGCGCAATGATGTCTGCGAACACAACCTCGAAGAATACAATCCCAAGCGCAACCATCGTGAAGGGCTTAATCAGCCAATTGACGATGATGGTAATGGCCAGTCCTTTCGGGCGATCACCGATGTGACGCAGGCTCGCAAAATCCACATTCACCATCATCGGGTAGACCATTCCCCAGATCAGCACGGCCACCACCAAATTCACCGACGCGTATTCCACACCGGCCAGGAACTGAAAGATATCCGGCATCGTCATGCCGAGACCGATCCCTGCGGCAATGCACAGCGCAACCCACACCGACAACCATTTTTCGAAGAATCCAATACCACCGGCAGGGGCACTGGATACTGCTGCGATCTCACTGTTCATTCGATGCTCACATTCGCTAATCGTGTTGGATTGGTTTTGTTGATATGCGCGAAAACAAAGTCCGGCACGGCTTACCTCACGCCGTAGTCGGCGGCGCTTGACCGATCTCATCCAGGCGGCGCTGTAAACTCATCTTGTCGAGGGACCGGATGGGTAGATTCATAAAAATCTCGATCCGCTGATTCAGCATTTGATACGCATCGGCGAATGCCAATTGCTGTTCCAGCTCCGTGCCTTCAGCCGCAGCCGGATCGGGAATGCCCCAATGCGCCGTTACCGGTTGGCCCGGCCAAACCGGGCACACTTGGTTCGCCGCACTGTCGCACACGGTAAACACAAAATCCATTTTAGGGGCATCCGGCCCGGAGAACTCGTCCCAACTCTTGGAGCGGAATGCATCTGTCGCATAGTCCATTTTCCTCAGCAATCCGACGGCATAGGGATGCACTTCACCCGTTGGGCATGCACCCGCAGAAAAGGCTTGGAACCTGCCCGTACCTTGTCTGGCAAGAATGGCCTCGGCCATGATCGAACGCGCCGAGTTGCCGGTACACAGGAACAACACATTGAACGAGCGATCGACCACGGTTTTTGCATCTCCGGTTTAATGATTACCGCCCGCAAGTTCGACGAACGAAACACGAATGAGGGCAGGCCTTTTATTTTGCAAGCGGATTAGCTGACGGACATTGACCTACCCGATATTCTAGTCCATCGATTTAGTATTAGTAGTTAGTATAAGGAAAGTATAAGAAGGAATAAGTATAAGAGGAATAAGTATAAGTAAGTATAAGGACACCCACGAATTAAGTATAAGGACACCCACGAATTAAAAACATCGAAACGTCTATCAAATTGGGATCGACACGATCCGTCGAAGTGTTATCTGCCGTCGAAAACGATCAACCGAACGAGTTTATCAGGGCAACCGACGGAATTTGCGTGTGGTTGGGTGAATCCGGGACGAACACCACCCTCCGGAACACGGAATACATCGGTTTTGAGAAGCCCGGAAAGGAGGCTTTACGGAACGGGACGAATATCCGATCGTTGCCACAACCAGCGTTGACCGATGGCCCGGCAGTACGCTTGTACTTTGTCGGTTGAGCCTAGAGCTCGTTGCAGCCAGTTCTTGCGGGGCGTCATCGCCCGAATCCATTGTTGTCGAGAAGTATCCAATCGATCGTGGATAGGGGGATACGAGTCCGGTATCGCCTCTATTTTATCGTCGCGGATGATCCGCCCGGTCCAATCGACCAGGTCGAGATACTCGCTAAAGAGCAAGGGAATCGGTTCGGTGGTGGGCGGGGAAGAGTCCGAGTTGGTCGATAGGAAGGGGACCAAACGATTGACAGAATAGTTGAGCCGATGTCGCAAAGACGTGTAGAGCGATGCCTCCGGCGTCTTGACAATACCGGCCCGAACCGGATTGAGATCGACATAGGCCATACATTGGAGCAGAGCCGTGTCGTCCAATAAGGCTTGGGACTTAAATCGACCCTCCCAGAATCGTCCGCTACAGCCGTCTTCTTTATTGGCTTCCCGAGCAATCCTTTCATTGAGATACCCCATCCACCGGCTCAGATTGGTCAGTTGCACACGCCAGTGGCCAATTTGAGATGCCGCCTGTTCGACTTCCCATTCCAATAGGGGCTTGCCGCTTCGATAGCGTGACAACAACGGCCCCACCGCATACAACCGGGCCCAACGATCAATCACTTCATGGTCGGACAACGACGACGCCAAGTCGGTGTCGACTTTGAGGATGACATGATAATGATTGGCCATGACCGCATAGCCCACGAGATCGATACAGAAGGCGTCGGAGAGCTTGAGCAGTAAGGCTTCTACCCATCCCTGTCGGTGCTCATAACTCTTGCCGGAATAACCATCAATACCACACAGAAAGGCGCGGCGCACACAGCGCGACACGCAATGATAGTACGGGGTTTGGTCCAGGCAGATTTGCCGGGCTCGGGGCATCGTCATCGCTACCTCCTGTAGCACACATCAGTCCATTAAAACGCATCGTATCAGCCTCTGGTATATTGTCAATCGATCGGTCGATGGGTGTCCGGAATTTCGGTGATCCGGCTGGCAATCGATGGGTGTCCGGAATTTAATCCGGAATTTACGGAATTTACCGAAATTTAGGAATTTATCCGGAATTTACGGAATTTAGAATTTAGCGAAATTTAGGAATTTACCGAATCTCCTATTAGCGAGAAATTCTACTTCTAAACACCACTATTTTTTGGGGGAACTACCCATCCTTTATAGCAACTTGCGATATCCATCATTGATGGTAGGCCTCGATAACGCTAAAAGGGGAGCGTTTATAAGTTCCATACTTTAGGGTTGCAGACACGCCTCTTTAGTTGACTTTAAACTCGCTAACAATAATACTGGCTGCGCACAAAGCCATCAGGTGAGAATCTCAAGCAGTGAGATTAATCCTGGAACAAGTACGATTTTTGCACTCTAAATTATAAGGAGTAGAAAATGAAGAAACTGTTGCTGGCAGCTCTTGCTGCATCCTATGTGGCCGCTGCGGGTTTTGCACAGGCAGCGGGAGATGCCGAGGCCGGAAAAAACAACTCGGCTTCTTGCGCCGCATGCCATGGCGCCGACGGCAATAGCGTGATTCCCACAAATCCCAAGCTGGCCGGACAGCATACCGAATATCTAGTAGCGGCCATGAAGGCCTACAAAGACGGCGGCACTCGTAACGATCCCCTTAAAAAGGGATTAATGATGCCTCTGAGTGACCAAGATATCGAAAACCTTGCCGCTTACTATTCCAGCCTGCCCCCGAAATAGACCTTTACTCTGTCGACCGGGAAAGTAACCTTAGCGGGTTTGCTTTCCTGGCCGGCTACACAATCTTCTCCGTACGATAGACGATCTGCAATTCTGGACCGTGCCAGGATTCCCGGCGGCTCCAAACATTGAAAGGATAAAGTGATGAGTCAGGCCTGGTTACTTACCCGTTAATGGGACAGCAGTGAAGGAAATTGCATAATTCGGTGTGTTAAGTTAATTGTACAATTAACTAGAATACGACTTTCA
>JAOTWM010000476.1 GCA_029862885.1 Gammaproteobacteria bacterium | reverse complement strand
TGCGTTTATCGAAGCATTTAATGCCCGGGCTCGACAAGAATGTCTCAACCAGCACTGGTTTCTATCTCTCGAGGATGCTCGGGCGAAAATCAGTCGTTGGCGAGAAGAGTACAATCGCGAGCGACCGCACAGCATGCTCGGTTATCTGACTCCTGAGGAGTATGCTGCACAGCGGACCGACGCACGAGAAGATAAGCAAGATTCAGGTCAGATTTTCGCACAATCCCTGGCCTAGTTTTCGGGGAAGGGCCACGATAACATGGCATAACACTATCAACCGCCCTGCTCTTCGGGGAGATCGAAACGGCTCTGCGCACCTCGCGATGTTCGGCTAATCAGCCAGCCTGCCTCCCCTTCTCCTTAACTTTCCCTCGTAACGTATTGATTAGACGTATTTACTATCACCGGTTCAGGGACCAACACATTCGTCCGCGGGAACACAGGCACGACGGAACTTGCAGCATACCAGCCCCTTGCCACATCCACCTTTGGTGCCATAACAATCACACTGGACAGTCCCCTTACTGCTGGCCACACAATGACCCAGGCAGGGCTTGTTGTTACAACACGCGGTGATGGTCTCTCCTTTTAATGCTTGCGGTGCGCAATTTCCTTTACCGGGTACGATATTGCGAATGGGTTCTTTTGCCGGTGGCGGCAAAGAGGCTCGCTCACGTTCGATTTTTGCCGCCTCGTCCGAGATATGCGCCTCTTCCACATTGTTTTTGGGGCTGTTGAGCAGACAACCTGTCACAAGAAACAGGGCTACGAAACTCAATACGATCAATCTGATGACCATGACCTTCTCCTTTGGGTTAACTTGCTGGATATACGTCACAATCACTTGACCAACGCAGCGCTGACGTGATGATGATGCGATGTATACTGCCACTGGTAGTCACATCCTTTGCGCGAATCCGTGAAGGCACGGATAAAGATAGCGTTCAGGGAATCGGAAAACCCCTGCAATTGCATATCATCGTAATCACCCCAGTAGCCCCGGTTATCGCCACAAACCAGTTGATCGTCGATAAGCTTGAAGGGTACGAACACACGAGTGCCATTGGGCAGGACAACAAGGTTTCCTTTGTATATGGCGACCTGGTTACCCTTGGGGTTATTCTGCCGACTCTGGTAGGAGACTTTCCATACCGGAGGGATCGTGAGAAAGCCCGGGAAGGCACGAACGATGGGGTTGAATTGATCACCGGTGATGTTGAGATTACCCGGGGTGGTGCCCCACTCGGGCACGTCCTTGCAGCCTGACAGGTCGCGCGGACAAATCGATCCACGAATGTAATAACGCCCGCTCTTCTCATCCTTGTGGGTATACACGAAGCGAACGGCATCATTCCCGTGAATACTCGCGGCACCAACATCAAAAGAAAACTGCGGCCCGGTACGCAGCTTTCGGTCGGATAACTGAAAGCTCGGATAGATCGGCGCGGCATGACTCGCCACCACTGGCTCACTCCACGCGCCTTTATGGAAGCGGGTTACCAGTACCTCTCCGTTCCATTGCTGCGATGCCAGGTACAGATCCCCGGAAACCGCATCGAAACGCAGACGCGGATGACTGAGCATCTTGATTCCACTGAAGGGAGTCGGCATCAGCGTGAACGTACCGTCCACACCCGGACTGCGCCAGACATCAATTTGATCCTCATCGACATCAACATACGCGACGTAGATCGAACCATCAGTATCCGGCGCCATCGAACCGCCGTCATAGAAATGGTGATTGTCATGGATGCACTGGTAATTCTTGAAACTGACGCCGCCGTCGGTTGAACGGGCTATGCAGGCGCCGCCAATGTAGTTATTGACCGGGCCGCTGATCCCTCCCTCGGGATACATGCTACTCGGTATAGCCAGATTAGAGATAAACACATAACGTTGATTAAGATGTGAACGGGTAATGGCCGGATCTCCCCAGATTGCAGCCCAGCCGGACGGTGGCGTTACCTTGCCACCATAACTCCAGGAATCACCACCATCGGTGGAATAGGACCAGCCCATCAAGCTGGCACCGTCTTTCAGGGTACGTGTTGTTGGCGTGTAGATGATAGTCGATTCACTGTCGGTTGCATCATTGTAGGTTACGGTGATGACCTGTTTCGCCGAAAAGTTACTGACATTGATGGCTGTCTCGGATTGCTCGGCAGCCTGAGTATTCCCCTGGTTCTTGTTACCCGTGACCACACTGCCAGGCGTGGTACAGCCGCTAGTGAATATCGCTATCAAGATTGTTATATATAGAATCAATCCTCGAATTGTGTTCCTGCCCGGTCCTGACAAGATTTCCATATTCATAATATCCTCACTCGAGTTGTCCACTCTGCTTGTCGTACAACAAGAATACGCAGGAAATCCTGTTTACTCCCTCCGTCCCCTTTTCTCCCTCGACTTCGTGCCAGTGTAATACAGCGTAATACAGCGTTTGGCGCTGCACCCTTTTGTAGACCATTCAGTGTTGGAAATTCTCAGCGTTTAAGGTCGCTCTGTTGTCGTTCCGTGCCACGTACTCTTCGGGTGTCAGATGACCCAATGAGCTGTGTGGTCGATGGTTGTTGTAGTCCCGTCGCCAAGCTTCGATCTTTTGCTTTGTATCGGCAAGTGACAGGAACTGATTCACGTTCAAACATTCGTCTCTCAGTCGTCCGTTGAAGCTTTCTATGTGTCCGTTTTCCATCGGCTTTCCGGGACGGATGAAGTCGAGCTTCACGCCGCGCTCCCAGGCCCACGCCTCGAGCGCTTTGGAGGTGAACTCCGTGCCATGATCGACGGTGATGGACACCGGTGAACCGTTCACGGACACCCAGTGCTCCAGGAGCTCGGCGACAGCCTGGCCCGAGTAGGAAAATCGCGGCTCTACTATCACCGATTCCCGACTCCACTGATCGATGACTGTCAGCACCCGAAGTCGGCGCCCATCGAAGAGCGGGTCATGGACAAAATCCATACTCAGCCGTTCATGGCGTCGTGATGCCTTGGGCGCCGGCCCGCGATGCAGGCATTGGTGCTTGCGTCGTCTGACCCGCATGCGCAATTGCAGGCCATCCAGGCGGTATAGTCGATGGACACGTTTACGATTCACCCGCCAGCCCTCCCGGCGCAGCATCACGTGAATGCGCGAGTAACCGAAGCGCGGACGGCTCGCCGCAATCTCCTTGATGCGCTGGCGAAGCGCCGTTTGGTCCTTCGCCCGGCTCGGTCGATACCACGCCGCACGCGAGAACTGCGACAAGTGACACGCTCGCCGAGCGCTCACACGGTAGCGCTCCACCATCCAGTGCACCAAGCCACGGCGGCGCACCGGCTTCAGATCTTTTTTTTCACGACGTCAGACAATATTTGCTTATCCAACGTCAGATCCGCCACCAGGCGCTTGAGTCGCGCGTTCTCCTCTCGCAGCATGCGCAGCTCGCGGAGCTCCGACACGCCCATATGAGCGTACTTCTTCTTCCACACGTAAAACGTCGCCTGGCTCACCCCGAGCTGCCGACACACGTCTTCCACCGGCGTGCCCGCCTCGTGTTGGCGCAGCGCGAAAGTGACTTGCTCCTCGCTGAACTTCGACCGTTTCATCGCCTCTGCCTCCTTATGGCAAAGGACCTCGAAACGCCACTTCAGTCCAGGTCTAAATGACCCTCAATTCCTGGGACAACGTCAGTCCCACCATTGCCAGGTTCCGGCGGGCCACATGATCGCGACCGGGAACAGTGCAGTTCGGACAACAAGGCTCACCCAGGAGCTGGCGCCGATGACCGGCTTACCTTGCTTGTTCATCCAGGATGTCCGCCATCTCCTATATAGCTACTGAATCACCACTGCGCAGTATCACGCATCTGGCACCCGTTTTTTCTACACCCTCTCTGAAAAATACATCATCAGCCGGATTGTATTTTTTCTTAAAAAAGGCAGGGCAGTTGTAGTGACAGGGAATTACAAGTTTCGGATTCATGATCTTCACTGCTCTAAGGGCCTCTTTCTCATCCATGGTGTTGTGAACGGCCTTTCCTCCAATAGGAATCATCAGGACATCCGGATTTCTAATTGTTTGCCACACCTTTTCATGCAGCAGTGTATCACCCAGGTTGACAATAATTTTGTCATCGAATCGGATCTCAAACCCGATAGCCCCCGATCCGATTCGCTCCTCTG
>JAOTWM010000475.1 GCA_029862885.1 Gammaproteobacteria bacterium | reverse complement strand
TGGCGTGCCGACATTTTTCGAATTACAGCGTTTTCGGGTCATGGACGAACACCGCCATAATGCGCGGGGCCAACTCGTGACCGAGTCCGAAGCAACTGTAACGGTGCGCGTTGCGAACCAGGAACTGATGCGCGTTGCGATGGGCAACGGCCCGGTCAATGCCTTAGACAAAGCGCTGCGCGCGGCGTTGGTTAGCTGTTTCCCACAACTCGAGGATTTGCACCTGGTCGACTACAAGGTGCGCATTATGCAACCCGGCCCCGATAGCACCGGAACTGACGCGATTACTCGCGTATTGATCGAATGTGAAAACAAGTATCACCAACGTTGGTCCACCATCGGTGTGTCCGGTAATATTATCGATGCCTCGTATACAGCATTATACGATGCCTACCGCTTCGTCCTGTGTGAGAAAATACAGCAGCACGGTTAAAACCAATGACGCCCATACGAGGTTAAGTACTCGACAATGCAAGTGATTGGAATCGATATTGGTTTTGGATTTACCAAAATCATCAGCGGCTCGAACTACTTAATGTTCAAATCCGTCATTGGCGATGCTCTTGAGGTTCAATTTAAGGACCAATTTGTGGCCGCCCAAGACCAGGAGTCTTTCTTTCAAGTCGATCTCAATGGGCGTTCTTATTTTGTAGGCAGTATTGCCGAACAGCAAAGCAGCACACGCCACTACACCATGGATCAGGAGCGATTCGTCGCTAAGTTTGCGCAACCGCTCGCACTGGCAGCGCTGGCCCGGATGGCCAACGGCGCCGACCCAATCAAAATAGTTACGGGTCTACCGATTCGCTATTTGCAGAAACAAAAGAAAATAATGCGCAAACTCTTATCGGGCAGGCACACCTTGCTGTGTACCGATCAGAACGAATCGGAGCGCGAAGTGATACTGGATATCGACGACGTACGAGTCATCCCGCAGCCATTTGGGTCGGTGTTCGGCCTGTTACTTAACGATCATGGTGGCGGCGCCGATACGCGATTATTAAAACAAAAGGTCGGCGTGATCGACATCGGTTTTTGTACTACGGATTACACAATCAGTGACCGCACTCGTTATATTGAACGTGGTAGCGCGACCTCTGAAATGGGCATCGCGAAGGCTTTCCGCCGCATCGCCGATGAACTTAACGATAAGTGTAGAGTCGATATCGAGTTATTCCGACTCTACGAAGCGGTGCACCACGGATCGATTCGCATTTTTGGAAAATCCATCGACATAACCGAGCTCACCAACAATGCGTTTCAATCGCTCGCGGCCGATATCGCCAATGAGATTCAAGAATTATGGGCCGACGAATGGGATCTGGACTCCGTACTAATAACCGGCGGTGGCGGTGCGGTACTTGCACCCTACTTAGAATCACTACTCGCTGGCGAGATCAATGCGATTGGCGGCAACGACGATGCGCGGCTCAATAACGTACTTGGCTACTGGCGATATGGAAAGAATCAGTGGGATCGGACGAGTGCTAATAGCTCCGATTCGTAGAGGATAAAAAATAGGGTCATGTCTTCTGCAGCCGGGGCCACCAGTTTTCGCAGTCGACGCCACCAGTTAGCCACTCTGGTTCGCACCTCGTCGCGGAGTTCGGGACGCCGAGCGGCCTCGGACGCCTGGTTATAGCTTCGGAGCGCTGACAAATCCTTCTTGGCGGAGTAGGCCACCTTCCCCTCCGGGTCGGGGTAGCCAATCGCCATGAACATGATGGCCCTTTCGTGTGGCAGCAGTCCCGCCATTTTCTCGAAGCGCTGATCCCGCGAGTCGATCTCCGCCCAATTGAGCGGACAGGAAGCGAGCCCGACGGTTTCGAGCGCCAACATGAACAGCATCGCGGACAGACAACCGTCCACATAAATAGAATGCCGATCCCGCTCGTAAAAGTAGGCCGAGAGATCACCGGTCACGGCGCAGATCATCGGGATGTTATCAGCGAACCCGGCCGTGCCCAGTGGTAACCGCGCCATCTCACGCAGCAGGGGGCCTTCGTCATAGATCCGGTAATGCGTCGGCTGGCGGTTGCAGGAGCTGGGAGACAGCGCGGCAATTTCCAGCGCTGTATCGACCAATTCGCGAGGTACGGGCTTTTGAAGAAATGTGCGCACCGACTTCCGCTGGCGAACCAACGACAGCAGCTCGTCGTTCGTCACCGGCGACCGAACTGTACCGTGCTTATAAGGCACCGCTTCGCCCGGTTCCACTGGCGCGATCTCCAGGAACGCCCGGCGCGCCTTATCGACGTAAGGGTGACTCTCGACGGACGCAAAGTACTGGTGCAACACATCGGTCGCCCAGTCGAACTCCCGCGATACGCCTCCGCAATTTTTAAGGGCCTTCAGGTAATAATCGACAGTCTCCCCGATATACTCGGCCGCAAATACCGGACGCCGGCTCGGCATCACCAACCCCTTCTCGATTCGGTGGATATTGCGCCGCAGCAGGAAGAAAGAAGTGTCCTCCTTTATATCCTTCATATGGCTGAGAAGTCCCGACACCAACGCGCGCTGCTCGCGGCGATAGGAGGGAGAGAAAGCGAAATAGGCCGAGGTGAGAATTCGCGAGTGCGAAATCGTTCTGATAACGACGTATTTAAGTTTGCTGTAGGTGACCTTGACAAGAATCCACCCGCAAATACCCAACTTCATTCTTTACGTTTCGTCTCGATGCCTATTAGGCAACATTCCGTATGCTCGGATCGGTGATTTACGATCGCACCCCACCCACTCGGAGTGGCGGGCGATGGGTCACGTATGTATCGGGGGCAAACCGTGCCACCGACAAGGAAACCGGCGCTCTCAACGCTAATTGCCGTTGTCCCTATAGCGCAAACGAGCGATTATAACACCCCGAGTTGTGACCGCCGCGCCTGGATGATTTTCCTGCCGGCGCCAGAATATCATCAGTGAAAATAAGATTGCAAGATTCTGGCCGCGACACCAGCAATCCGAACCCGATTTGCCCAAAACATCGCGATTAATCGTTAACAACCGGTGCCGGTAATACCCCTGCAACACTTTTTGGTTTGACATTGGTCAACATAGCGGGGTATTTCGGTAAACTATCAGCCGTACGGCCGTGTGGGCACAAATGACCTAACAACGTGAATACCGATTACACCACTATCGAAGTCACCCCATTGAGCCGGTCCATTGGAGCGGAGCTATCCGGTGTCGATATTGCCGCAGGCATTTGCGCGAAACAGTTTGCGGAGATTCAACGTGCCTTTATCGACCACAGCGTGATTTTTTTCCGCGATCAGGATTTGTCGCCCGAGCAACACATCGAATTCGCTCGATGTTGGGGAGAAATCAACGTTAATCGTTTCTTCCAGCCCGTCGAAAGTCACCCTCTAATCGCGGAAGTGCGAAAAGAACCAGATCAACGCTCTAACATAGGCTCCGTATGGCACACCGATCACTCCTACGATCAAATTCCTGCGATGGGATCGATTCTATATGCGCGAGCGGTCCCGGAGGTCGGTGGCGACACCATGTATTCGAGCATGTATGCAGCGTATGAGTCGCTGTCCGACGGCATGAAGAAAATGCTGCATGGCCTGCGGGCAGAACACTCCAGCCGTCACGTGTTCGGAGAACAAGCGTATGTAGGTCGTGATCTTGCTGACATTAACGGGCGGTTAGGCAATACCGCTGCCGCAACGCAGGACGCGCACCACCCGGTGGTAATTCGTCACCCGTTCTCAGGGCGGCCAGCGCTATATGTCAACGAGGATTTCACGGTCAAATTTGAAGGTTGGAGCAAAGAGGAATCACAACCCTTGCTGGATTACCTATACCAGCACGCGCGACAAAATGAATTTACCTGCCGGTTCAAATGGCGCGTGGGTTCTATGGCGATCTGGGATAATCGCGCCACACACCACTATGCTTTAAACGATTATCACGGCGATTTGCGCCTGATGCACCGCATTACGATTGAAGGAGAGGCACTGACGGCGGCCGCTTGAGCGGACACCCCGAATCCGATCGACGACCGCAGACTTGAACCCTCGATCAGGATGCGTCGAAGTGAATATGCTGCTATCGGCTCAAGCCGATATGCGGCTTGGTGGCGTGTAACGCAGCAGTTACGGCTACGACCGCGGACACAAGAAATCGGCCGCATTATTAGTGGGCAAACTTGTCAGCCACAGCGCATA
>JAOTWM010000474.1 GCA_029862885.1 Gammaproteobacteria bacterium | reverse complement strand
AGTGTTACTTCGTACTTTGCTTGTTCGGTTGCCATTGCGGAATTAATTAAGCAAACCATGACCGTGAAGGCCAAGAATTGGAAAAACATGTTGACGCGGTGCCTGGTCTTGATCATTTGCTTTATCTGTGTCTCGTTGGAACTGTTCAGTTTGTCAACCCTACAATAGGTGATGATATGTAGCCAAAGTGTGAATATTGCGTACAAATGCCTTCACGAAACGTTCATTCGGCATAGATATAATGACACTCCGTTTCACTAAATTCGAAGTATTAGACAGAATGTGTTAAATATATCCGCCTAAGTTGCGCGCTGTCCGCCGAAATCATATGTACCCACTGGACATCACGGTCCTACTCGTTTGGAGCATGAACTTTGGCGAGATTTCCTGCCCGACAGCGACACGTTGCGCAGCCATCTTACCCTGTCGTTTGGCCCATTTCTGCATTATTCCGATCCAAGGGTAGCGACAGCGTGAAACTTTCACGCTCCGTTCACTCCGCAACGCGTATTCTCCAACCCTTTTTAAGATGACTACGATCAACCCGGAATATAAACATGGTAATTGTCGTCGGCTCACGTTGGCGGCCATGACCGGGTCGATGGAACTCTGCAGCGGAACGGGTGCAACTGTTAGCACATGACTAACACAGCATCGTCGAGCACGCGGAACAGTGCAAGAACGCTCGTCTTCTACGATGGAGGATGCGGCTTGTGCAGTAAAGAAATCCGTCATTACGCGCGCTTGGACTGGGCGAGGCGGATTGCATGGGTCGACTTCTCCCGCGACCAGTCGCTGTTAAACGACCTCGATTTAACCTATGACCAGGCAATGCGTAGACTACACGTGCTCGACCGGGATGGTGTGATGTGCGATGGGGTGGCCGCATTTGTCGCGATCTGGACCGAGCTTCCTTACTACCGGCTGTTCGCGCGACTCGTTCGCCTATTCAAGATGGTGTCTGTGCTCGAGTCGGCCTACCGTCCGTTTTCGGCATGGCGATACAAGCGACGAATTCAGTCGCAGGCGTGTGCCATTCCAGCGCCTGACCGGATCGGAGGACCGCTACCATGACCAAACTTGCCCGCACGAACGGCATAATCGCCCAACTGCCCATGCGCTCGATTGATTTGGCATCGGCGTTAGTCTGGTCTGCAGCTGCTTCCCAGGGATTTATCAAGAGCATCGAGTCGAACGCTGAACGGAGCACGCGCTTCGTCTGGCTGTTCAAGACGCAAACCCTTATTGTCTATCTCATCGCCGACTATATCGCGACCATATTCGGCTGCAGTAAGCGCGACTACGTGTGGATCATGGGCCGCAGCCCCGAAATCGCCGCCTCCGATTACGTCAGCATCCTCTCTTTCTCGGAAGAGCGGGGCTATGATGCAGAGCTAATTCGCAGGGTACGGCAAAGATTGAATTGAAGGCTATATGTCGGAAACCGTAACGACCGCGGTGGCGTCCAAATCCGCTAAAAATGTTGACAGCCTGTCGCGTAAACCAATTGCCAAGCTGCGTTTGGGCTATGTCGTGGCCATGGCCAGTGTTTCCCTGGTTGATATTGCGATGAACAGCGTCTACTTTTTCCTTGCTGATAGGCTGGAACAGTTGTTCATCGTCTTGCCCGAAAACCTGTTGCTGCTGGTGCTGTTGAACGGTTTCATTGCGATCCGCATCTATGCTCCCGTCTACCGCTTCGTCGCCGACCAGAGCAACCCCGCGGCGGCCCACGAGGCCCTCGCGCACCTGCCGGTACGCTCGGCGATTTGGGTGGCGGTCCTCACTGCCGGATATTGTAGCGTTTTGTTCCTGACCGGAACGTTCATCCCCGACCCCGCATTGCTGGAGCGTATTCCTGAGTGGAACCTGACCCTTGCGTTTTTCTGGTTCAGCTTCGTCTATGCGGTGTACTATGGTTCTTACAGCTATTTCCTAATCGACAATGTCGCCATGGATCACCGTGCCACACTGGCTCGAGAGTATGGTTTTGAGATTGAGCCCCGCGGCCACCGGTTCCGCAACAAGCTTTTGTTTGCATTCGGAGTGGTAGCGCTGATTCCCGTTGGCCACCTGATCCTCGACCTGCTGGTGTTTCGCGACCTGAGGCTGGCGCAGGGCTTTGACGTGACGGAAACCGTGCTGCTCGATTTGTTCGCTACCGTCGTTGTCCTATGCTTTGTCGTGACCCTGATGGTAAAAGGGTTGCTTAGGCCAGTGCGAGAATTGACGGCAGCAGTGGTGGATATCGATAACGGCGTCCTCGATCGGCGGGCAGCGGTCATCTCGGACGACGAACTTGGCGTGTTGATGGGCGCGGTCAACCGCATGATGGACGGACTGAGGGAACGGGCGTTCATCAGGGGAACGTTCGGACACTATTTACCCAAGGCGGTGGCGGCGGACATCATTGCCGGCAACGCCCCGATCGAGCCGACGATCGAGACCGCGACGATACTGTTTGCCGATATCGAGGGTTTTACTGCGCTGTCCGAAGAACTGAGCCCGGCGGAGTTAGTAGAAGTGCTCAACGAATACTTTTCCGCGGTTATCGAACCGGTTCAGCGACATAATGGCGTCGTGAACCAGTTCCAGGGCGACGGCATGCTGGTGACCTTCAACGTACCCGTTCGTGACCAGTCGCACGCCGATCATGCGGTGGCGGCGGCTCTGGAGATACTGGACACGGTGGACAAACGCCGCTTTGGCGGCGTTCGTCTACGCACCCGCATCGGCGTCAATACCGGACTCGTGTTTGCCGGAAACGTCGGCTCCGGGGATCGCTTCAACTACACCGTTCACGGCGAGGCCGTCAATATCGCCTCCCGCCTGGAAACATTGAACAAGGAATTGGGCACCCGGTTGCTCATTTCCTCGGCGACCCATGATTTGCTAAGTGGACAGTATCCATTGTCGAAAAACAGGATGGTCAATGTCAAAGGTAAAGGCCGACCGCTTAGCGTCTACGGTTGCGGCGAGACCGGTCAAGCTGATGGCGGAGGCATTGCGGCAGAAGGCAGCTCCGCTAGTTTAGACCTTGGGGTCGCCGAGTTGGCCCGCCGCCAATCTGAAAATCCCGAATAACTATGTCAACCTAGGAGGCGGCACGATAACATTAAATGAAGACTGATCGACAATATATAGAACGCTAATTAAAAAGAACACACGGATCTGATGGACATACTACTGTTAGGGGTGGGGCTATTGCTGCTGTTGATTGGGGCCGAGTTGCTTATCAAGGGTGCCTCATCCGTAGCATCACGTTTTGGCGTGTCGGCGCTGGTGGTCGGATTGACGATTGTTTCTTTTGGCACGTCGCTACCAGAAATGATTGTATCGGTGATTGCGGGGCTGCGCGGAAGCGCTGATCTTGCTATCGCCAATGTCATTGGCAGTAATATTGCCAACATATTACTGGTATTGGGTGTCGCAGTGATAGTGAGGCCTTTACCGGTGCGCGAATCAACGGTGGTATCGGAGATTCCTTTTTCGTTGACTGCTGCTTTGCTGGTCGGATTCCTAGCGAATGCGGCTTTGTTTTCACCAGACCCGCACCTTAGCATCAGCCGTCTGGATGGGGCGATACTGCTGTTTTTTTTCTGTTTGTTTATGCTGTATGTGTACAAAGTCGCTCGCGAGAAAAAGCACTTGGATCACAACGCCAAGCCAACAATTAATACCTGGTTGGCCATTGTTTATATTAGTCTAGGGATACTGTGTCTGTATTTTGGTGGACAATGGGTGGTTGAACGTGCCATCGGGATCGCTCGCGCATGGGGTGTTGGTGACGCGTTGATTGGGCTAACGGTTGTTGCACTAGGAACTTCCAGCCCCGAGATCGCTGCCTCAGCGGTCGCTGCTTACCGACAACAGGCGGATATCGCCGTCGGAAACGTCATCGGTTCGAGTATATTTAACTTGCTGTGGGTCCTGGGTATCACCGCAAGCATCGTAGAGTTACCTTTTGAGGTAATTAACAATACCGACCTCGTAATGGTAATTGTTTCCAGCACATTAATCATTTTAGCGCTCGTGACCAGCCGCAGCAGTACGCTCCTGCGATCGCACGGAGTGCTTTTTGTCACGTTGTATGGAGTGTACTTAACTTATGTGGTGCACAGAGGGTGACTGCGCGGTGGAAGATCCCGCGCCATTATTACCTTCCAGAGGCTGCACTACGAAGAGTAAC
>JAOTWM010000057.1 GCA_029862885.1 Gammaproteobacteria bacterium | reverse complement strand
TTCTGTGGGTTCGCCTTCGATATCCAGCGTTTGCAGGCCTACATAACGGCCGACGCCATGTATGGCATGCACGACCGGATCGGCCGGGTTAAGTTCGGCCAGTGAACGAATAACAGCTTCGGGGTCGACTCTCGAGGCACGCCGGCGCCTGCGCTGATAAACTTGTTCGCCGTAGACCTCGTTCTCGGCGATGACCGCGACAGCCGGGTTGGCCAACACGGCACCCCGCTCCAGCTCGGCTACGGTTACTGCGAATGAAAGATTCTGAAGTAGAAATTCGCGCCACGATGTGCAGGGTTGTGGATCGAAACCGTGTTCGTGCAAAACGCTTTGCAATACTTCCCGCCGCCCGGTCGTTTCGGCTGCCAGCAGTACTCGATTCGGCGTGTCGGCAAGGTATGCAACTAGCTTTTCATATGGGGAGTTGGATTTCGCATCGGCAACCAGGTTGGGGGCAAGGCTCGTTGCGAATGTTTGTGGTGTAATGTTGTCGACTTTTCCGGGGGCAATTAGAATCCGTCGCCATGATTGCAGTCGCGCAGTCAGGTCGCAGCCGGAAAGGTAGAGTTCAGGCGGTGACAGCACCGCGTTTTCTCGCTCGAGCTGAGCCGATTCATAACGCTCCACGACTTGTGATTCGTATTTACTGGCTGCACCGGTGACGTCACCTTCAATTATGAAGACGCTGGATTTCGGTACATAATCAAACAGTGTTGCCGTGGTGTCGAAAAACAACGGTAAATAGAATTCGACCCCGGCCGGCAAATGTCCATCCGACACGCTCTTGTAAATTCTTTGTTTGCGCGGATCTCCATCGAAGCGTCGCCGAAATCGCGTGCGGAAATCGCGGATGGCGTCCGAGTGTGTCGGGAATTCACGGGCGGGTAACAACTCGATTTGCGATACCGTATCGATGGAACGCTGCGTTTCGGGGTCGAAATAGTTAATGGATTCGACACGGTCATCGAACAGGTCAAGCCGAAACGGTTGATTACTACCGCTGGCAAAAATGTCGATCACACCGCCGCGCACCGCGAACTCACCGGGAGCCTGCACTTGACTAACGGGATAATAGGCCGATTGTTCGAGGCGAAGCCGCAGTTCATGCGGTCTGACGATATCCCCGGTGGCCACTGCAAATGTGTGTGCCAACACGTAGTCCAGAGGTGGTAACCGCTGCATAAGATTGGTCACAGCGAGCACGACGATTCCTCGGTTGAGCGAAGGCAACTCGCGCAATATACGCAGGCGTTGAGAAATGATGTCTTGGTGTGGGGAAAAATTATCGTAAGGTAAGCATTCCCAATCTGGAAAGTGGTGAATTGCCGTAGGCTCAGCGGAATCCGCATAGAAACGGAGTTCCATTTCAATCAGTTGCGCGTGCCGGTCATCCGTAGTCACCACGATGACCGGTCCGGTGCTGGCGGACGAATAGATCGCAAGACTTCGACTACTCCCAAGCAGTCGCTCCCATACCATGGGATGCTCCGGTGACTCAGCGACGGGCGGGGAGAGTGGAGAGTTATCGGTAGCGGGAGCTAGCATTGATTTGGGCGGCGGACCGACAGATCGAGCGCGATTGTTATAGCACTGATGGCGCGTGGTGAGACCCGTGTCGACAACGGTGACTGTCGCGTGGCACGACGGCCGTATTCGACTTACGATCTACGAACGCCGTGGCTTAGGCTTTTTCAACAACACGTAAACGGCTCCAGTGCCTCCGTGTTCCGGGCGTGCCGATGCAAACGCCAGTACTTCATCGCGTTTTTTCAGCCACGAATTGAGTTTCGATTTGAGTATCGGTTGTCGACCAGGCGATCCCAGCCCCTTGCCATGAATGATGCGCACACAACGCCAGCCGTGAGCCTGTGCATCGTTTAAGAACTCAATGATATGTACCCGCGCCTCGGAGGAAGTATAACCGTGCAAGTCCAATTCGGCCTCGAGTGCGAAATCGCCGCTGCGCATCCGTCGAAACGTCGAACGTTTTAGTCCCGATCGCGCGAACAACAGTTCCTCACCGCACTCGATCTGCGAATCGGGTTCGTGGCGCAACAAACTTCGCATGACGTCGACTTGGTCCTGTATGGTCTGCAACGGTGCGGCTGCTGGTAAGGCCTTCGGGATAACTGCTCGATTATGTTTGAGTTCGCTGACATCCCCCACTTCGTCTCGAAACGCATTCAAATCCGCATTGCTTCGGTCTATAGTCGCTCGACGGTTGATTTTCATTGCGACTCGCTCAACCTGCACGTATTTTCGATCTCAACCATTACTAGTGGCCAGCGCCGGAATCTTCTACCTGCGACAAATAACGTTCTGCGTCCAGCGCCGCCATGCAGCCGGTGCCGGCGGAGGTGACGGCTTGGCGATACACATGGTCCGTGACGTCGCCGGCCGCGAATATGCCGGGAATACTGGTGGCGGTGGCGTCGCCGTCACGGCCAGCCTTGGCGATAATGTAGCCACTGGCCATTTCAAGTTGACCGCTGAACAAGCTTGTATTGGGGGTGTGTCCTATAGCGATAAATGTTCCGTGCACCGGCACTTGTTTCAGCGCGTCATCGATCGTGCTGCGGATGCGAATCCCCGTCACGCCGGTATCATCTCCGAGCACCTCGTCGAGTACGTGATTCCACTGGATGTCGACATTGCCGCCTGCAGCGGTTCGCGCCATCAATTTGTCCACCAGCATGGCCTCACCGCGAAATTTGTCGCGGCGGTGCACAACGGTTACCTGGGAAGCCAGGTTGGACAAATAGAGCGCTTCCTCGATTGCGGTATTACCTCCGCCGATGACACTAACAGGCTGATTCTTGTAGAAAAAACCGTCACAGGTCGCACACGCGGAGACGCCTTTACCTTTGTATTTTTGTTCGGACGGCAGGCCGAGGTATTTCGCCGATGCCCCGGTCGCAATAATTGCCGCATCGCAGGTATAGGTGCCGGCATCACCACTGAACAAAAATGGTCGCTGACCTAGATCGACCGTGTGAATTTGGTCGAAGATAAGTTCCGCCGAGAATCGTTCGGCATGGCGCCTCATACGTTCCATGAGCTGCGGACCTTGCAGCCCCTCGACATCACCAGGCCAATTATCGACATCCGTAGTGGTCATGAGTTGGCCACCCTGTTCGATCCCGGTTATCAGCACCGGACGCAAGTTCGCTCGCGCGGCATAAACGGCCGCAGTATATCCGGCCGGTCCGGAGCCAAGAATCAGGACCCGGCAATGTTTGTTATCGTTCATGTTGATGTGTAACTGTCGTGATTCGGCCGCCACGGTGAACAAATTTACCGTTGCGGAGGGCACCGCCTATTGATTTTATAGGGGTTACTTAATTATGGTACGACATCGACTCATGCAGCGCAAAATAACCCATTTGTACCCCCGACTCCGGCTGCGGACTGTGCCTCACCGGGCACAGCCGTCAGTCGGATAGCCTCCACAGTGGCACAGGCACGTAGAAACCCCGACCCCAGCGTCCGACCGAGGGGGCTTTCCCCCCGATTTATAGCGGTAGCGAGAGAAACCGCACTG
Source organism: Gammaproteobacteria bacterium (assembly GCA_029862885.1). Taxonomy (GTDB): domain Bacteria; phylum Pseudomonadota; class Gammaproteobacteria; order Arenicellales; family JAOTWM01; genus JAOTWM01. The sequence goes on along the minus strand of JAOTWM010000057.1, from coordinate 14,308 downwards.
TTTATTCTCGGTGCGATCGCGGTCTATATGTTTATCGCGTTGATATCGTACTCGCCAACCGATCCGGGTTGGTCGCATACCGGGAATAGCGGGCAGGTCAGCAATTTGGGGGGCGGGTTTGGGGCCTGGTTTGCCGACCTCACGCTGCACGGATTTGGCTACGTCGCTTTTTTCTTTCCGTTGCTAATCGGGGTGGCCGGTTGGCGGAATTACCAGCAACGGCACCGCCCTGCCGTGAGCATTCAGCGCCGCCTAGTCGGTGCGGCGGGTTTCGCGCTGACGATAATCGGCGGCTGCGGGCTGGAAAACCTCCATTTTGCTGAAATGGCGGCGGATATGCCGTTTGCGCCCGGCGGATTGGTGGGTGACGGCACAAACGAGTTTTTGGGCGTGGCATTCGGACTCGCCGGTGCCACGGTATTCCTACTTACCATATTTATTTGTGGGATCACCTGGTTCACCGGGCTGTCTTGGTTCTGGCTGATGGATCGGCTCGGGAAGGGTGCATTCGACGGCTACGAGTTTCTGCGCGAGCAGTGCATGCGGGGCCTGGATGTGATCGCGGGTGCACGCGCCCGGCGTGAACGGCAAGGGACGATTGCAGCAATGCGCGATAAACAGGAGATTCAGAAGCCGCCTCGAATCGAGCCACAGATCGTTCCGCCGAAGGCGCAACCCAGTGTGAGGCGCGAACGCGAAAAGCAGTCGGCATTGTTTGATGATCGGGTCGATGTGCGGCCGACATTGTCGCTGTTGGAGGCACCGGTTGCCCATGAGTTCGGATTCTCCACCGAGTCGTTGGAGGCGATGTCGCGGCTGCTCGAGAAAAAGCTGCACGATTTCAATATCGAAGTGCGTGTCGAAGCCGTGCACCCGGGTCCGGTGATTACGCGTTTCGAAGTGGAACCGGCGCCGGGCGTTAAAGCCAGTCAAATCACGGGGTTAGCGCGCGACCTCGCGCGCGCGCTATCGATCGTGAGCGTCAGGGTGGTGGAAAATATTCCTGGAAAAACATTCGTGGGCATCGAGATCCCGAATGAAAATCGCGAAATAGTGCGCTTGGTAGAGGGCTTATCGGCGGCCGCCTACGAAGAGGCCAATACCCCACTCGCTTTGGTGCTTGGCAAGGACATCGGTGGTGCGCCGGTCATCGCGGATCTGTGCAAAATGCCGCATTTGCTCATCGCTGGCACCACCGGTGCCGGTAAGTCGGTCTGCATAAACGCGCTGATCCTGAGCATACTGTACAAATCTTCACCTGAAGAAGTGCGCCTCATCATGATCGATCCGAAAATGCTTGAATTATCGATCTACGAGGGAATCCCGCACTTACTCGCGCCGGTGGTTACCGACATGAGCGAAGCGGCGGCGGCGCTGCGTTGGTGCATTGTAGAAATGGAACGCCGCTATCGGCTTATGGCGGCCTTGGGAGTTCGCAACATCTCGGGTTACAACCGCAAGATAAAAATCGCGGCCCACGAGAATAACCCGATAATGAACCCGTTTGCCGAGGAACCGGAGCAGTTGGAACAGTTCCATTATATTGTTGTGGTTATCGACGAGCTCGCGGATCTTATGATGTCGATTGGGAAAAAGATCGAGGAACTCGTGACGCGTATTGCGCAACGAGCTCGTGCCGCAGGCATTCACCTGATCCTCGCCACCCAACGGCCCTCCGTCGACGTCATTACCGGGCTCTTAAAGGCAAACGTGCCGACACGAATCGCCTTCCAAGTGTCGTCGCGAGTCGATTCGCGGACGATTCTCGATCAGATGGGCGCCGAGCAGCTACTCGGGCACGGCGACATGCTGTTTCTGCCACCCGGCAGCGGGATACCGATGCGCGTGCACGGGTCGTTTGTGGCCGACAACGAAGTGCATCAAGTGGTTGACCGACTTAAGCAATCCGGTGCACCGAAGTATGATGACGCAATACTGGATGCCAGCTTGACCGTTGCGACGTCGAGCGTTGGGGCCGTGGGGGACGGGCCAGGGGGTGAGCAGGATCCGCTCTACGATCGGGCTCTCGAGTTCGTCACGGAAACGCGCCGCGCGTCGATTTCGGCCGTACAACGGCAGCTCAGAGTCGGATATAACCGTGCCGCGCGAATGATAGAGGCGATGGAACAAGCGGGTGCGGTCGGGCCGTTGCAGTCCAATGGCCGCCGCGAAGTATTGGCGTCGCCCCCACCGAGTGAATAGGGCCGGCTTCGCTGCAATGCTAACAACTCGCGGTAACTGCCATTCTGCATTGCTGTTGGGATTAGTATTGATTTCGTCACTTGGGTCCGCTAATGCGCTTGATGATTTGCAGCGTTTTTTTACCCAAATCAAAACCTTCGAGGCGGAGTTCGATCAGGTTATCCTGGATGAGGACTTCGTTACCCTCGAAGAGAGCAGCGGTCGGGTAGCGATTGTTCGACCCAATAAGTTTCGCTGGGATTACGCGGCGCCGCTTGAGCAGCAGATTATCGGCGACGGCGCGAAAGTCTGGATCTACGACATCGATTTAGAGCAAGTGACGGTTCGGAATATGGCGGCCGCGATGGGCAATACGCCCGCGGTATTGCTGGCAGGGCGCGGCGAGCTCGAGGAAACGTATGATATACGTGACCTCGGTGTTCAAGGTACATTGAATTGGGTGCGCTTGAGCCCAAAGCAATCCGATGACTCGAGTTTTGACGATATTCGGCTGGGTTTTGATCACAGCAAATTGCGTGTACTGGAGCTTGTTGATGGTTTTGGGCAAACCACGCGTATTACTTTGCGGCGGATGGTTGAAAACCCAGCGATCAATGATCAGACATTTGAATTCACGCCACCGGCCGGTGTCGATGTGATTGCCGAGGATGAGCTGTAGGAACCTATAGTTCTGTGGACCGGTAGCCGTGAACCTCGCGTAAGGCTGTAAAATGTTAGAACGATTGCTTGTAATTGCGTTAGGGGGAGCCGTCGGTGCGGTATTGCGATATCTGGGTTCGGAGGCAACCTATCGAATTTTGGGTAGAGGTTTTCCGTATGGCACTCTCGCGGTGAATGTGGTCGGTTCGTTCTGTATCGGCTACCTATTTGCCGGGTTTACGGAACGCTTTTCTGTTGGGGCACTCTGGCATGCTGCATTGTTCGCGGGATTGCTCGGCGGATTTACCACGTTTTCGGCATTTTCACTGGATACAATGCAAATGATTCAGAGTGGGCAAATTGGCAAAGCGCTATTAAATATCGTGCTTTCGGTCGGGTTTTGTTTGGCTGGGGCGTGGGGCGGGATGACCGTGGCCAAAGTGTACTAACCCGGTACCTAATTACGATCCTTATTTAAGGTATAGCTATGTTGGATTCACAGTGGTTACGGGCTGATATCGATGATATCGCGCAACGATTGACTGTGCGCGGGTTTGAACTCGATATTGCCGCATTCCGAGATCTGGAAGGTCGCCGTAAAGTGTTGCAAACCGACACTGAATCGTTGCAGAGCGAACGCAACCGCTGTGCAAAGGAAATTGGCCAAGCGAAAGCTCGCGGGGACGATGCGGCGGAAGTGATGGCACAAGCCGCATCCATCAACGATCGACTGAAGGCGGTCGAATCAGAGTTGGCGACAGTGCAGATTGCGCTGACTGAATTTATTTCGGGTATTCCCAATATTCCACACCATAGTGTACCGACTGGGCGCAACGAGACCGATAACGTTGAGATTCGGCGTTGGGGTGAGTCGACTGAATTTGCCTTTCCACCCAAAGACCATGTGGACCTGGGTGCTGAGCTTGGAATGTTGGATTTTGAGATGGCAGTAAAACTCAGCGGCTCACGTTTTGTAGTGATGTACGGAGATCTGGTGCGGTTACATCGCGCCTTGATTCACTTCATGATCGATCTACACACGCGTGAGCACGGCTATCGCGAGATATATGTGCCGTATTTGGTAAATGCGGACAGCTTATTCGGTACCGGCCAACTGCCAAAGTTTGCCGACGACCAATTTGTTTTCCCGGGTGAGCCGCCATTATATCTAGTCCCGACGGCCGAAGTACCGGTAACTAACATCGCACGCGATCGAATTTTAACGGCAGATGAATTGCCCCAGAAAATGGTGTGCCATACGCCGTGTTTCCGTCGTGAAGCGGGTTCCTATGGAAAGGATACGCGGGGCATGATCCGCCAGCATCAGTTCGAAAAGGTGGAACTCGTACATCTGGTGGAACCGGCGCAGTCCTGGAACGCGCTCGAAGAATTAACGGGCCATGCCGAAGCGGTATTGCAGCGATTGGAATTGCCGTATCGTGTCGTCGTATTGTGTTCCGGAGACATCGGTTTTTCGGCCGCGAAAACCTACGATATTGAAGTATGGCTCCCGGGCCAGGATGGCTATCGGGAGATTTCATCGTGCAGCAACTTCGAGGCGTTTCAGGCGCGGCGCATGCGCGCCCGTTGGCGCAATCCTGCAAGCCGTAAGACCGAGTTTCTACACACGTTGAATGGCTCGGGCCTCGCGATCGGCCGCACATTGGTCGCGGTTTTGGAGAATTATCAGCAAGCCGACGGGTCGATTGCTATTCCGGCGGCGCTGCGGTCATATATGGGCGGTACGGACATGATCGTTGGCGCGAATCGCAGTTAGGCTCACAGAAGACACGGAAGATATGAATTCCAATTGTTGCGGTGCACATAAGCCGCGCATGTGCGGGCGTCGGTGCATGGCGATATCTCCGCGATGACGTTAACGCGTGGGTTGTTTGGGCTCATTGTTGCGCCCAGTTTTGTTGTGGTAATGGGAGTCTCATTATTCGCTATCCATTATTTCGGCGACTCCCTCCAAAGTCATTTGAACAGCGGTGTTGAGGACGCGGCAATTTCCTTGCAATATTCGTTGGCGCCGGCCTTATTGACCGGAGACCTCGCTCTGGTGGAGTCCGCAGTCAATGATTCGTTCGATCCGCGTCGATTTACTCATATCACTGTCCGTACGCTGAATAATGAGATTCTGCTAAACAGGGTGTCCGAGGCAAATGCTGATCGCGCGCCGTTGTGGCTCACGCTCCTGTTCTCGGCCGATACGGCCGTCGTCGAACGGGAGATCGAGGGGACCGTTTACGGCACGATCGGCATCGAAATAGGTGGTAATCCACAGTACGTATATTCGCGGCTCAGACGGTTCACGAGGCACATATTGGCATGGATTGCGATCGGCGGGATGATGATGTTCGGCATCGCTATCGGCTCCGCGTACGGTTTCAAACGGGTGTTTCATGCGTTGCGTCGCCAAGCCGATAGTATGCTCCAGGGGGAACCCCACCTGTCCCAATCAGACCACGGAATTACTGAGTTAACGGAAACGATGAATGTTCTGGATTCCGCGGCGCGCGCCGCTCAGGAGCGTGTCGCGGTGCTCTCGCAACAGCGCGACGAGTACGAGAATGAGGCGTTACACGATTCGATTTCGGGCCTGTTGACACGCGACGGTCTGTGTCGGCGTATCAAAACAATCGTGAATTCGGCGCCAGCGTCCAGTGCTGCGGTATTGTGTGTTACGGATATCATGCCGAATGCAACCGATATCGACGGCCAGCATTTGTGCCGGGGCCGGTCGCTGCAGATTGCGGCATTGCTGCATGGTTTAGTTGGAAATCAAGCCAGCGCGGCGCTGGCGCGCCTAGATGACGACTCTTATGGATTGTTCGTTATCGACGCTGAAGAAGGCGCAGCACAACGATGGGGGCGGAAACTGGAAGAAATATTTTCTCGCCGCGGTTATCAATTATCGATTGGAATTGCGGCTAGCGACGACGTCACGGACGCGTCTGAGTTCCTTGAAACTGCCGAAGTCGCGCTCTCGCAGTGTCGAGCGGCCGCTAGCCCGCAATGGGTGGTGGGTAGCGGAGGAACTGAACACGCGATCGATACGTGGCGAGAGCGGGTCCAGAAGGGGCTTGCTGAGCAGACGATATCCATCGATTTGCGGCCCGTAGTGACGCTTCGGGGCAGCGACACCTGGTTTTACGATGCCATTCCTCGAGTATCGGGCCAGGCGCGATCCGGACCGGGATATCGACCCGGGCCGGTGATCGATTCAGAGCTCGCGGTGCGGCTCGACCGAGCATTGACGGAGCTCACGGTGGCGCATTTGATGGCCAAGCCCCGTGATCGTGTGGCCTTGCGGTTGTCAACGCCGAGCCTGTTGGACCCAAAATTCATCGCGCGGACCGAGCAGCTGCTGGCACATCTCGGCGCGGCACGTCGGCGTTTCATCGTAGAACTCGTGCCGTTTCCCGCCGAACCGAGCGCGAATCGCTGGGAATCGGCCGTGCAGCGATGGATCTCGATCGGGTGCGGGCTCGCGCTATGCCACTTCGGTCGGGATATCGACGCGCTGCACTATATAAGGCAAATTCAGCCCGTATATGTGCGCCTCGATCCGCGACTGTCGGTGCATGGCAGCACGGCACAGACACGAACCGTGTTAAAATTTCTTGCCAAAGCGATTCATGGATTACAGACCAAAGTTGTCGTAGATGCCGCCACAGCTGACAAAGCATTACTGGACTTATGGCGCGGCGTACAGATCGATGGAATTGCGGGACTAGCGCCGAGTCACGTGGCAACTTTGCCTTCGGTTTACGCGAACGCTTAAGTTGGGAGGTGACATTGGTAGATTCTACGATCTGACCAGTGGCACGGAGCGGAATTTATGCGCGTACTCCCGAGTGCTACGAAAATGAACCGAACCGGACCGGGGTTTACTATGAGTAAATTGCGAGGGTTTGTGGCCGCCCTGGCGCTATTATGGGCCGGGGGTTCGGTGGCGGATTTCGATCAAGATCTGCATATTGAGAGTGATACCGACTTGATTCAGTCCGCACCAAATGGCCCTGCGGCCGCGGAGATCCAGAATTTGTTCGTCCAAGGCTACCCCGTAGCTTCGGTACTTGCGCACTACGTTACGATGGGCCATACGATCGACGACGTGGTTTACACTGCGATCCGCGTCGACCCGCAACGTGCGCCGCATATCTATCGTACTGCGCTTGATATGTTACCGTCGCTCCCCGGATGGGCGTGTCGGCAAGCAGACGGCGCAGAAGGCCGTTACAGCCCTATTTTGCGCCTCGATCCGGCACAGCCGACCGCTTCGGTGCGTGACGTGGCCGATGCGTACTTTCGTGATGGCCGCCGGCTGCCTGCCGTGGCGCCAGGGCAACCGCATTTAAGGGCGTCGGTTGCAGAACTCTCGGAACTCGCGGGCGGTTCGGACTCGGATTATTGGTACTCGGCAGGGAATAATTCATCCAATCCAAACACTCCATTGTTGGTATCGCTATACCGATTCGGGAAGCACATTGTGATCGACCGTAATGGCAATCGGCTGCAGGCCGCGCAACAAGATGGGCGTGCGGAAATCCCGATCCGATTCCTTTACAACGATACACGGGAACCGATTAGCCGGGTGGGTGTGCAGGTTGTCGATGTGGTGCGGCGATTCGTACTGCGGGGAATCCGGCCAACGCCAGTTCCGGATTGGAACCGCGGCGATCATCATCTCTCGGCCGACGTGGATGAACTCCGCGATTTACTGGATATTCCGCGATCGAGCGGGATCGATCCACAACTGCGAGCGAAGTTGGAGACGCAGCTTCGTGCCGACGGATTTAAACCTCCTGCCGTGCTAAGCTCGCTAGGGACGGGGACCCGGGTTTGGAGTGACGATCGGGCACGTATTGCGGTCGCGCAAAGCTTAGGGATTACGCGCATTCCGGTGGTATTTTTGTTACACAATTTTGAGCGTTTGGAGTGCGGCCGGGGCGCCGAGTGTGACGAGTTAATCTGCCAAGCAGCGACCGCAGCCGGAATGACCGAACGCTGTGATACGGCCGCAGCGGATCGTATGGGTTTTGTCAATTCGGGGAGCTTCGGTGGCGAGACTACGATCGAGCAACCGGCTGGACTGGTCGAGGGGGAGCCGCCAACTATTGTGCCCGGGATCACGCCTGTGGTGGAACCGCCGCTACCATCAAGCCCGAACTAAGGATCAGCAAGCGGCGCGCTAAAGCCGGTGACACAAGGCAACTCCAAGTTCCGACGAGTAATCGAATGCGGTAGCGTTGGCCTTACGTTATCTGTGTGCAATCCACCACTGCGAGGAGTTTCAAGCAGATGCTGACCAGGGCAGTCCTGCGCCAGTGCCGCCACGTAACCAATTTCCATCTCTACCCGTTTCTCTACTGCGCAGCATCGATCGGAATATTGTTGCCGGCTTCGTCTGCGACATGGGCTCAAGCGGGCATCGACTATTCGTTGCCGCCACCGGCTTCCACTCAGCGCAATATCGCGACAGCAGGCGGGCCGGGGGCCAAACAGCCGCCTGGCATTTATCCGGCGCTCGCGATTGGTTACACCCGCCAGGATAATTATTTCCGGACCCTCGAAGAGCAGCGCTCAGAATCGACCCTATCAGTGCGACCGTCCATCGCCTATGTGTCGAGTTTTGGCCCTGGCGACGGGCGTCACGCCCTGAGATTGGGAGTTGCGGCCGATATCCTGAAAAATGACGAGTTTACGGTGGATGAAGTAAATAGTGTTGCGGCCGGTGCCGGACTGGATGTCGCGCTAGGGTCACGAATACAACTCGCGCTAAGTGCCGATTTTGTCGACAGTGCGGAAATTCGGGGCGCTCCCGGTAGTCGTGACGACATTGGCAATACCCGTGATGAATTTGAAGATAAACGCGTGGGCGGCACAGTGACGATTGGTCGGCCCAGCAACCGAGTCCAGGTGAGTCTCGGTATCGCTACGTCCGAATTGAACTTTACCAATAATGAACAACAGGTTCGCGACCGTGATACCGACACAGTTGCCGCGGGAATTCACTATAATACCGGCCCTAAAAGCACTCTCAGCGTTAATGTTGAGCGGTCTGAAACTGATTTTCGCAGCGCTGAAAACTCACGCGATAGCCAACAAGACTTTGTCAATTTAGGCTGGCGATGGGAGGCAACGACTCTGACCTCGATATCATTGAAGGTAGGCAAGATGGAAAAAGACTTCGATGATCCCGCACGGCGCGACTATGACGGCACGGGTGCATTGGGTCTGGTGTCATGGCAGGCCCGGCCGTTTACGCGGGTGTCGATTGTTGGCTCGCGTCATGTCGAGGAATCGGGGATCGACGGCGCGGATTATTTTGTTAACAGCCTGTTGGGAATCAATATTCGGCAAGATTTCACACGCCAGTTTTCTGCATCGTTGTTTGTTAATGCCAATGAAGCTGACTTTAGCGATGATCGCCAGGACGACACGACCGATGTAGGGCTGGGCTTCCGTTATCGGCTCTCGAGGTGGCTAGTGTCGGGGCTTAGGTATAGCCACATTGACCGAACGTCGACGGATCCCGACGGCGGGTTCGACGATCGAATTCTCAGCACCTATTTGAGTGTGTCTCGCCCGTAATCGTTTTGTGGTATTTTTGAGGGTGATGTCGGGCGTATTCCTCAATAATTCGGTTCTGTATCGCAGTGCCAGGGTAGGGTGGTTGGTCGCACTGCTGCTCTATATAAACGCCGACGCGTGGGCCGACCAACTCAGTGAATATCGAATTGCGCCGGGGGACAGTATATCCGTTCGTGTTTTTAATGAAGAAGACCTGAGCATTCCGGAAGTTCGAGTACCCGCCGACGGTATTATCTCCTACGCTTTGATCGGCGAAGTGACGGTAACGGGTTTAACTGTCACGGAACTCGAACGGCGTATCGCGATTATGTTGCAGGACGGTTATTTGGTAGACCCGAAGGTAACCGTATCGATCGTGACCTATCGGCCGCTGTTTGTGCAAGGCGCTGTGGGATTACCGGGCGTCAAGGAATACTCCGAAGGAATGAGCGTCGAAAAAGTGATTGTGCTGGCCGGTGGTTTTGCTGAGTCAGCAAACATTTCGGCCATTACGGTAAAACGGGGTAGTGAGGAAATTCCAATCACCGATATCAAACAGCGAATTTTCCCAGGGGATATAATTACCGTTCCTGCGCGTGTCGAGCAACTCGTCGAACCGATACCTGCACAGTTTATCTATTTTCACGGAGAGGTACGAAGACCGGGTAGCTATGAGTTTCGCGACGGTTTGACGGTTGCAAAAGCCATCGCGTTGGCCGGGGGCTTTACCGATCGGGCATCGAAGCGCAAGATTCGCATCATCCGCGACGGCGATCCGCCTGAAGTGTTAAAACGCGTCACGTTAAACGCCAGTATTGAACCGGGCGACGTTATTGATGTCGGGACCAGCCTGTTTTAACTACGGGACTCGGACTTTTTTGCTGGACCGGGTTTGATTCAGTAGCGATCGACTATTAGCGCGACCAGACGGATAGAACGCGGACGGTTACATGGGAGCAAAACTCACAGCAATCGATGCACAGCGCAAGCCGCCGGGGTTTGCGACATTTGGAATATCCGATAGTGGCGCCCCGTCCTACATCAGTATAGAACACTATTGGCGCGCGATTGGCCGTCAGAAGTGGCTAATATTGATGTTGGTATTACTCGGAGCAATTGGAGGCAGTATTAAAGCACTGCACGAGACGCCGAGTTATCGCGCCATGTTGACGATGATTATTGAGCCGGAACTGCCAAACCTCGCGCAGATCGAGGGAGCACTTGTCATGGCGTATACGATGCCGCAGTTCTTCGAAACCCAATATGCGTTGATTCGAAGTCGCTCCGTCGCCGAGCGAGTCGTCGAGAATCTAAACCTCGTGGATCGAAAGCCGTTGTATGAACCGCCCGAGCGGCGCGTTTTTGCTGCGACACGGGTGCTCAGTGACAGTATTAATATTGTCCGTGAGTGGTTACAGGTCGGTTCGGAGTCCGATAGCGTGCTCACCCAAAGGGTGCAATCGCCAGCGGAACGGCAACGACGTCACAGCGAATTGACGTCTATGATTCGCGAGAAAATTACCGTGAGGCCGGAGCGCGGTAGTCAAATCGTAACGGTTTCATTTGAGTCGCCGGACCCCCGCTTCTCGGCCGAAATTGCCAATGCCATCGTCGACGCCTACATCGCTCTCGGACTTGAAGCACGACTCACCCGTGCCGGCCGTGCGAATGCCTGGTTAACGGGGCGACTACAGGAGCTTCGTGAAAAACTCACGGAATCGGAAACGGCATTGCGCGCATTTCAGGCTCAGGAGGAAATGATCGATCTTCAGAGCATGGAACAACTGAGTGGCGCGCGACTTGAGATATTGAACAAAGCGTTGGTACAGGCGCAATCCAACTTCAATGACCTGTCGAAACGATATGGGCCGAAACATCCTAAGAATATCGCGGCCAGAGCCGAATTGGCCCAAGCACAACGTCGCTTGGCAAACGAATCACAAGGCATCTTGGCATCGCGAGGAAAGCAACTTGAGTTGGCTAGTTTGGAGCGCGAGGTGAACGCAAACAGGGAGTTGTATGATCTGTTTTTGACGCGTTTTAAGGAAACGGATTTCTCCACGGACAAGGAATTGGGTAACGCGCGAGTCGTAGATCCGGCCAGAATTCCCAATAGCCCGTATCGCCCCGACGAGATGCGAATCATCGGTATCTGGTCATTTTTCGCGCTCGTGATCGGCGTACTTGGGGCGATTGTGCGAGAGCAGCTCGACAACACGTTCAATACGCCCGAGCAGGTTGAGGAGTTCACGCAGCTTCCGGTGCTGGGTCTAATGCCGTTGCTGAATGAGAAAAAGTTGGCGCGGACGAATCGAGGGGCAGAGGCCGATGGGATACCCGAACGGCACTTTGTTAATTTTCCGAAATCACCGTTTTCGGAGTCTATTAATCATATTCGCACAGGTATTTTATATTCAAATATCGATAATCCACCGGTCACAATCCTAGTGTCATCGTCGTTGCAGGAAGAGGGGAAAACCACGCTCGCGACGAATTTAGCCTTATCGTTTGGGCAGCTGGATCGAACATTACTGATCGATGCCGATTTGCGTAAACCTCGGGTCGCCCAGGTGACCGGTGTGGGTCCGTCGCTGGGGTTGGTGGAGTTCGTCGCGGGTCGGGCGGCGTTCAAAGACTGTATCGTGACCGATTCAAATTGCGAAAATCTATCGATTTTGCGCAGTGGGGTGCTGCCCCCTAATCCACTCGAATTACTGTCGTCGAAGCGTGCCGAAAATGCGTTACAACAACTGCGTCGCCATTACGCACGGATAATTATCGATACGGCACCGATATTGCCGGTCAGTGATGCCATCGTATTGGGCCACGTCGTGGATGCGCTGGTGTTAATCATCCAAGCCGATAGAACCGGTCGATCGACGGTATTTGATATGTTGCGCCGGCTACGTGGCGCCAATATCAAACCGTTAGGAACGGTATTGTCGAAAGTCAATCGAAGAAAATCACCCTATTATTATGACCGATATCAATACTACGCGAGCTATTATAGTGAACCGCAGTCACAATTGGCTTCGCAGTCGAAATCATAACGGCGTCACTTGATGAGAAAATAATTGGTGAAGTCAAATTCGCTGCGAGCCGACATCCTGTAACGGTAGCGGGTTTGGTCCGGTGCGCCCTTAGGTACGGATTGAACTCTCGCCCGACGCCCGTTTGAAATGCGTCCAGTCTCGATTCTAATATTCGTGATAAGTTGCGTTGCATTGGCCGGTGCGTTGGCGCGTTTTGGAATTGCCCTCGCGACGATTGAGATAGACCGCCGCCAATCAGCATGGGCGGCTGATGGCGGCGGCCCAAGCTCTAATTGGGAGGATACTTGGCGAATATCCAAAGCGCTTGCTGGGTGGCCGTGGCCTGATGCCGATATCGCGTTTCAACATGGACAGTTGCTCGAATGGCGCGCGGTGCAGCAACGTTTTTCGCCTCGCAATGCAATAGCATTGCGCCACGAGGCGGTCGCGCAATATAGGCGGGCGCTGCACTACCGACCTGCTTGGGGGGTGGGATGGTCGTCAATGGCGGTAAGTTTGGCGGCGCTGGACCGAAATGATTCGGAATCGCGACATGCTCTGCGCAGAGCCATTGGATTGGGGAGCTGGGAGCCTGGTGCGCAGCAAAGGATCGCACTAACCGGCCTCATACTCTGGAGGCAACTCGGAATGAAGACCCAACAGGAATTGCAAGAGCTATTTCGGTTCATGGCGTCACACGGTCAATATCGGTGGTTGCAAGACTCGGCGCAACGCCACGGTCTTAGCACGATGATGGTATTTGCGCTTGATGGTGAATAGACCGATTGATCATCTTCCGCGGTGAGAGAAATGGAAACCTTGTGTAGCTGTAATACGTGGAATTAATTGGCCCTTCATTGCGACGCTCCGGCGATCGGTATCGGGCCAGCGTCGTGTTTTGGCTGGTGATGGGCCTATTGATCTGGTCACCGATTCCGTACGGCAGCAATCGGGAATGGGCATCGGCGTTGCTGAGTGTCGGCACATTTACGACTGTACTGGTGTGGGTCACGGCGAATTGGAGGCAGAACGGAAGTGAGCTGTTTCGCTCCAGGGCACACCGCCGGGTATTGTTAGCGTTCGCAAGTCCAGTATTGTATTTACTCGTACAATCGATTCCACTACCCTCAGGGTGGCTCGAAATTCTTTCGCCAAATGCACATCGGCTGTATGTTGCATCCGGTATCGGCGACTGGATGCCACTTTCTACTGGGGTTGGCGACACACTTCGCACGCTGCTTGACCAAGCCACGTATTGTTCGTTATTAGCATTGGTACTGGCCACCGCAACCGGTACTTGGCGATTACAGAGTATTTCGATCGCAGTGATTGTTGTGGGTGTAGCGCAAGTGTTGTTGGGCTATGTTGCGAATGTATACCGAGTCGACTTCGTGCCGACAATGCTTCGGGATGGCCACTTCGATCGAATTACCGGAACATTTGTCAATCCTAATCATCTGGCGGCGAACATTGTCATTGCCGTGGGACTGGTGATTGGATTTCTATCGCGAGGGCCAGCCCGTCCAAATGTCGGATATCGTTCAAAGCTTCGAATAATCGTATTCGAGCTATTTGGGTCGCGGGGCCTTCTAGTCATAACGCTGGGAATATTACTGCTGGGATTGTCATTGACGGGGTCGCGTGGTGCGGTTGCCTCGCTTGCAGGATCCGGCCTGATTGTGCTCGTATTGTCATGCGTGCGAAACTGGAAAGCGCATCGGACAATTAAGTCGCTCAGCATCGCGTCCGCCTCGATGCTGGCGCTGGGATTAGCCTATGCGATCTGGCGGTATCGAAGCGAATTCGGTGAAAGGCTTGAGCAGTGGCGAGGCACAGTTCGGATTTTCGAGGACTAT
>JAOTWM010000473.1 GCA_029862885.1 Gammaproteobacteria bacterium | reverse complement strand
CCCATCGTGACGGCTTGGTTGATGCCCGGAGCCGCGCTGTTGATCACGAGCCTCGCCGGTGTGCCGATGGCTGAGACTATCGGCGCTTTTCTTTTGTGTGCGGCGCTACTCACGTTGTGTGGTGTTACCGGCTGGTTCGAGCGCATCATGGATCGAGTGCCCCAATCGCTGGCTAGCAGAATGTTGGCCGGAGTTCTGCTGCGCTTTGGGATGGATGCATTCGTGTCTATGCAGGCGTAGTTTGTGCTCGCGTTTAGCATGTTCGCAGGCTATATCGTGTGCAAACGTTGGTTGCCGCGCTACACAATTGTTATCGTAGTGGTGGCGGGTACGGTCATCGCGCGGTTGCAGGGATTGCTGCGTATTGACGAATTCGAGATCGCTTTCACCACTCCGGTTTTCACTGCGCCAGTGTTATCGTGGCCGACGCTCCTCGGTGTCGGGATTCCATTGTTCTTCGTCACGATGACGGCGCAAAATATACCGGGCAAAGCGGTGCTGCGTGCGTCTGGATATTCGCCACCGATTTCGCCGCTGATAACTTGGACCGGCGCTACTACGTTGGTGCTGGCTACGTTCGGCGGCTTCGCATTAAACCTCGCCGCGATCACCGCGGCAATATGCATGGGTAGTGAGGCCCACGACGATCCCTCCAAACGATATATGGCTGCAGTATCCGCAGGGATGTTCTATTTGCTGATTGGAATATTCGGCGCTACGGTTGCCGCACTTTTTGCGGCGTTTCCGACCGAGCTCGTGCTCACGATCGCCGGTCTCGCTCTGCTGGCGACGATCGGCAACAGTTTAAGTACCGCATTAGCAAGTGACGAACAGCGCGAACCGGTGCTGATCACTTTTTTGGTCACGGCTTCAGGAGTATCGTTGTTTGGGATCGGCGCCGCATTTTGGGGCCTGGTGGCGGGCGTATTAGTTCTCGCGTAAAGTGCTAGTAGCTGTGGAAGATCGAAGTCTCTACGATATGCCGATCGATCACTATCGAATCGATTAACCGACTGGCCGCACTTACCCATACTCACCTATGTCGTCCGATCTCGCCAATCTATTCGCGCCACTGGTAATGTTTGCGATTGCGGCCGCGATTACGCCCGGTCCGAACAACATCATGCTGACCGCGTCCGGGGCGAATTATGGATTCGTCCGTACGGTGCCGCACATGCTGGGAATTGTGGCCGGATTCTGCTTGTTGCTGCTAGCAATCTCGGCGGGGCTCGGGATTTTATTTGAACGTTACCCCGGTGTACAAACCGCGCTAAAAATAGCCGGTTCGATTTATCTTTGCTACTTCGCTTGGCGTATCGCAACAGCACGTTCGAATAACTCGGAAGCGGATGGCAGTAAACCGTTCTCGTTTTGTCAGGCGGCCGGTTTTCAGTTTATCAATCCGAAAGGTTGGCTCATGGCGCTGTCGGCGATGTCCGCGTTTACCCTCAGCGGGGATCGATACACCGCGTCGGTATCTGTACTGATATTCGTATTTCTATGTGTGACGGGTATTTCTGTGGCGGTTTGGGCAGGATTCGGTACGGCGATCGGGCGCTGGCTCAAAACGCCCATCCGATTTCGCGTATTTAATGTGACGATGGGAATGCTGACGGCCGGGTCGATCGGGCTACTGTTTGTCTAACTTTCATACAAAGCATTGATACAGTGCCATATCCGGCTAGAAAGGAAGAACAAGGTCTGGCCGGGTTCGAAGTATCAGGCTGCGAAACCGGTCCTGTATCGCATGGAGCTTCGCGACATCGTCGGCTTCAAATCGAAAGATCAACATCGGCGTCGTGTTTGACGCACGCACCAATCCGAAGCCGTCGACGAAATCGACCCGTAGTCCATCGATGGTGCTGACTTCGGCGTCCGGAAACTTAGCGTTGGCGATGAGCTGGTCCACTAAACCGTAGTGTTCTCCCTCGGCCATGTCCAAGCGCAGTTCTGGCGTATTTATGGAATTAGGTAGGGCGTCGAATACGGCGGTCGCAGGTTCGGGTCGGGACGATAGCAGCTGCAGTAATCGTGCTCCGGCGTAGAGAGCATCGTCAAAACCGTACCAGCGATCATTAAAAAACAGATGCCCGCTCATTTCGCCGCCCAATGCCGCGCCGGTCTCTTTGAGTTTGGCTTTGATGAACGAATGGCCGGTTTTCCACATCGTTGCGCGGCCGCCTGCAGCGCGAATTGCCGCCGGCAAGATGCGCGAGCACTTGACATCATAAATAATCTCGACGCCGGGTTGGCGAGCGAGTATGTCCTCGGCGAATAGCAGCATTTGCCGATCCGGCCAGATGACCTTGCCGTTCCCAGAAACCACGCCTAATCGATCACCATCGCCGTCGAAAGCAAAACCTAAATCGGCCTGTGTGGACTGCACCGTCGTAATTAGATCCTGCAGATTCGATTCCTGACTCGGATCCGGATGATGGTTCGGGAATGTACCATCGACCTCGCAGAACAGTTCGACGACGTCGCAACCTAGGCGTCGATATAGCTCCGGGGCGATTCCACCAGCCACTCCGTTACCGCAATCCACCACCAGGCGAAGCGGTCGTTGCAGGATTACGTCGCCCGTGATTCGATCGAGATACGCATCGGTGACGGTAGTTCGGCGGGTTTGACCTGAACCGGTCGTGAGCGTGCCGTTGATCAAGCGTTGCCGTAATGCTTGGATGGTTTCACCAGCCAGCGTCTCGCCGCCCAGCATAATCTTAAGCCCGTTGTAGTTCGGCGGATTGTGGCTGCCGGTAACCGCCACTCCAGAGCCAGTGCCCAGTTCGTGCGTCGCGAAATACAGCAATGGGGTGGGCACTTGTCCGACATCGATGACATCGCAGCCGGCAGCCGTCAAACCCGACGACAATGCATCTGCCAGAGCGGGTCCCGAAAGTCGGCCGTCCCGACCTACCGCGACGCTCGATTGCTGTCGGCGAATCGCTTCGCTGCCGATGGCGTGGCCGATGTGGCGCACGTTTTCTTCGGTCAGAGTGCGCCCGACGATACCGCGAATATCGTAAGCCTTAAAGATTTCGGCGGGCAGCGTAGCCGGATCGACCCTCATCGGCGGAGCGCCAAGCCCGGATTGTTCGTGAAAGATTCGGACTGCAGGAGAAATACGGCTAAGTAGTCGGTTCGATCGCCCGCTGATGCATAGCTGTAGCTAGGGCTCGTCGAGGATCGTGCCGAATACGACGCCCAAATATTCCTGAACCTGAACGGGACGGTGCGTGCGCAGGCACCATGCTGCAAAATATCGGGTATCCAATTCGGATAGTGAAAAGATTCTTGGTCCAAAGTCTGCCTCCGTGAAATATTTCAGTTCGATGGGGTACTAGTTCGCTTTATGAATGGCGCGACGGTCAACAGCCAACGCGGCCTCGTGAAATGCTTCCGATAAAGTTGGGTGCGCATGAACTGTGCGCGCTAAATCCTCGGAACTGGCTTGATATTCGATGGCGAGCACGGCCTCGGCAATAAGCTCAGATGCATGGGGTCCGATTATATGAACACCACGGACCCGATCGGTGGCCGCTTCGGCAATTATTTTCACAAATCCCATGGCTTCTTCCATCGCACGGGCGCGCCCGGTTGCCGCGAATGGAAATGTACCGGTGTTCACGGCGATGTCGCTCGCTGTAAGTTCTTGCTCTGTTGCGCCGACCCACGCGATTTCCGGCGCCGTGTAGATCACCCACGGAATCGCTTCATAGTTCACATGGCCGGGTTTACCTGCGATGAGTTCCGCCACCGCCATGCCCTCCTCCGATCCCTTATGGGCGAGCATCGGGCCGCGAACGACATCACCAATGGCATAGACGCCTTCGACGTTGGTGCGATAGTGCTCGTCGATTTCGATTGCGCCGTGTGCGTCACGTTTTATGGTCACGTCGGCCGACACGAGATTATCGGTGCATGGCCGACGGCCGATCGCCACAATCAACCGGTCGACATCGAGTGCCTGCTCTCCGCCACTGTCGGTATAGCGAACGCGGACTTGCTGCTTGGTGGTCTCGGCCGCCTCAACGCGGCTGCCAAGGCGGATATCCAGGCCTTGGCGCTTAAATTGACGACGGGCCTCTTTGGCGACTAGCTGATCGGCACCGCCGAGAAAAGTATCCAGCGCCTCCAGCAGTACGACTTCGGAGCCCAGGCGTCGCCACACACTGCCGAGTTCCAAACCG